>CAZSOE010000039.1:3551-11176 GCA_964608335.1 uncultured Chloracidobacterium sp. | reverse complement strand
CGGCGATATTAAGGCCTTGCTTGGCGAGGTCGTGGCCGCCCACCAGATACCCGAGAACTATCTCTTTTACCTGGCGACGCCGCCGGACCTCTTTGCCAACGTAACGCAAAAGGTCGTTCGTTACGGCCTCGGCAAAGAGGAGAACGGCAATTGGCGTCGGTTCATCTACGAGAAGCCGTTCGGCCGCGACCTGGAGTCGGCGAAGAAGCTAAATGCCCAGCTTGCCCGGCATATTCGAGAGCAACAGATCTATCGCATCGACCATTACCTCGGCAAAGAAACGGTCCAGAACATTTTGGTCTTTCGGTTTGGCAATTCGATCTTTGAGCCGATATGGAACCGCAACTTTGTCGATCACGTCCAGATAACCGTCGCGGAAGAATTGGGCGTCGAGCAGCGAGGCGGATATTACGACTCGGCCGGTGCCCTACGGGATATGGTCCCTAACCATATTCTGCAACTCCTCACGCTCACGGCGATGGAACCGCCGGTGTCGTTCGACGCAGATTCCGTGCGCGACGAGCAGGCAAAGATCTTGCAGGCGATACAGCCCTTTGCGCCCGAGAACGTGCTCAAACGGGCCGTACGCGGCCAGTACGGGGCCGGTGAGGTTGACGCGAGAAAAGTTGCGGGATACCGCGAGGAGGAAAAGGTTGCACCGCGGTCGAGCACCGAAACCTTCGCGGCGCTAAAACTATCCCTCGACAACTGGCGATGGGCGGACGTGCCGTTCTATGTCCGCACAGGCAAACGGATGCACTGCAAACATTCGAGCATCATCATCGAATTCAAGAAGGCCCCGTTCATTCTCTTTCGCGAAACCGGTATCGAAAGGCTGCGGACGAACCGGATACACATCCATATCCAGCCGGACGAAGGGATAACACTACATTTCGGTGCCAAAGTTCCCGGACCGATCGTAAATGTCGGACCGGTTGATATGGACTTCAACTACCACGAGCACTTTGGCGACCGCGTCAGCACGGGGTATGAGCGCCTGCTTTATGACTGCATGATCGGCGACGCGACGCTTTTTCAACGCGCCGACATGATCGAGGCCGCTTGGCAGATCGTCACGCCGGTCATCGACGTGTGGAACGCCATTCCGCCGCGCGATTTTCCCAATTATGCCGCGGGGTCGTGGGGCCCCAGCGAGGCCGATGAGCTGGCAGCGGCTGACGGCCGGGCATGGAAGAATACGCACGAACCGGTTTAGAATAGAGCCCGAGCGGATGCAGATCGAGATCCTTATTGCTGCTGTTATTCTCCTGGCACTCGTTTTCCTCGCCACGGTGGACATGGCGTTCTCTCACCTTTCGGACGTCGGCCTTCGAAGGATCTCCTCGGACGAGGAGTCGGCGGAACGAAAAAACGCGGTTCGGTTCCTTCGAGAAATTCTCGAGAATCGTTTGCGGTTTCGCTTCGCATTATCGTCGGCCATACAGGTCCTTCTCATCGGGTTCACAGTCCTTTTGACGGTCATCGTCGGAAATTACGTAGAGCGGAAGGCGACACTCCTGTTTTTCGCTCTCGCCATCGGCCTGATCGCCACGGTACTGTTTCGGCAGATAATACCCAGGCTCCTGGTCCATAACGAGACTGAGCGAAAGCTGCTTTTCCTTTTACCGGCGATACGACCGATCTACGCCATGGTCTCGTTCTTTCTTGAACCGATCGCAGCGCGCTCGCGCGCACGCCAGCGGCTCGAATCGACGATCGCCCCGAACACCGGCGTCGATGACGAAAGTGACGGCGACGAAGACTTTCAGGCGCTGATGGAGGTCGGCGAGGCGGAAGGCATCATCGAGGAACAGGAGCGCGAGATGATCGAGACGATGGTCGAGTTCGCGGACACTCTGGCCGGCGAGATCATGACCCCGCGGACCGAGATCTGCGGCATTCCGCTTGGCACATCGATCAAGCAGGCACGTGACCTGATCATCGAGGAAAAATATTCAAGGCTCCCGGTTTACCGTGACACGATCGACAATGTGGTCGGAATGGTGTACGTCCGTGACCTGCTGTCTGCGTTGGCGACGGGGAGAAAAGAGGAACCGGTCGAGACGATAATGCGCGATGCCTTTTTTGTCCCCGAGACCAAGACGGCAGCAGAACTCCTCAAGAGCATGCAGGTCAACCACGTGCAGATCGCGGTCGTGATCGATGAGTACGGCGGTGTCGCCGGGCTGGTGACGGTCGAGGACATCCTCGAAGAGATCGTGGGCGAGATCGAGGACGAAGACATCGAACAGGCTGAGGTCATCGAGATAATCGAGGGAGACGGGACATATTGGGACGTCCTCGGCTCGACCGAGATCGACAAGATCGAACGGCTCCTCGACGTCGAGCTCGAGGACGACGAGTACACGACGATCGCCGGTTTGCTGACCAGCGCCGCCGGATATGTGCCCAAGGTCGGTGAAACTCTTTCCCTGCCGGCAATGCAGGCCGAGATCCTGAGGGCCGACGAGAAAAAGGTCCAGCTCGTTCGGCTTAGGCGGGCTGATGAAGAAGCGGAAAACGGCGAGTTGGTCTGAGCGGGCCGGTTTCGGACGCGGCAGCATTCGGCGCTATAATGGTTCAAATTCCTAGTGGAGGCAACAAAGATGGCTATCAGATTAGGTGACGCCGCGCCGAATTTTACGGCAGAGACGACCGAGGGCACGATCGATTTTTACGAATGGCTGGGTGACAGTTGGGGCGTGCTGTTTTCGCACCCGAAAGACTTCACGCCCGTCTGCACTACAGAGCTCGGCTACATGGCGAGCTTGAAAGACGAGTTCGACAAACGCAACGTTAAGGTCATCGGCCTTAGCGTTGACCCCGTAGAAAGTCACTCAAGTTGGTCGGAAGACATCTGGGAGGCAACGGGCCACTCGCCGAACTACCCGATGATCGGCGACACGAACTTGAACGTATCCAAGCTCTACGGGATGCTCCCGGCGATCGCCGGCAAGAGTAGCGAGGGACGCACCGCGATGGACAATATGACCGTGCGGAACGTTTTCGTGATCGGACCGGACAAAAAGATAAAGCTCGTGATCGTGTACCCGATGAGCACGGGACGCAACTTTGACGAGGTGCTGCGTGTAATCGATTCGCTGCAACTGACGGCGAAGTACAGTGTGGCTACACCGGTCAACTGGAAGGATGGCGAGGATTGCATCATCGTGCCGGCGGTCTCGGACGAGGAGGCAAAGGAGAAATTCCCTGCAGGTTGGAAGGCAGTCAAACCGTACCTGCGCGTAACGCCGCAACCGAACAAGGTCGGTAAAAGCTCTAGCGCGGGCTAAACTGTGAAATTAAAGGCCGAGATAGGCGACCGCACGAGCGACGTCGAGATGATTCGTGACGGTGAACGGGTGAGTGCGCGCGTCGACGACCGCTCGATCGACCTGCGCGTCTCACAGCCTGAAAGCGGTGTCTTCGTGATCCACGTGGACGGGCAGGTTTGGGAAACAGCCGTATCCGAAAACGGACCGAATACTTTTGGGATCCGTTTGAAGGGGCAGGAGATGTCGGTGCGGCTCTTCGATCCGAAGCGACTGCGGGGTTCGGTTGCAGAAGGTGACGCGTCAGCCGGCAAGGCCGAGATCAGGACCGCGATGCCGGGTAAGGTCGTTCGCCTTCTGAAGAAATTCGGTGAAACCGTGACGAAAGGCGAAGGAATGATCGTCGTCGAGGCGATGAAGATGCAGAACGAGATGAGAGCGCCTAAAGACGGGACGATCGGGCAGATAAAAGTTGTCGAAGGCGATACGGTCGCCGCCGGGGATGTCCTGGTCGTGATCGATTGATCAGAACCGGGAGCGGTAGCGACCGGATTCCGAGATGGCACTAAGTCGTCTTTAGTTAGCGCAAGAATCCGGTCGCTACCGCTCCCGGTTCTGATTCTTCGGCAGGCTCAAGAGATTCGCGAATAGCCGATACGCTCCCGGCACGCCCGCGGGCAACTGCCTGAACATCGAATAACTGCAATAGATATAATTTCCCTTACCGATCTTCGCCATCACCAGCCCGCCCTTGTTCTCGGCTTCGCCGGCGTCATGGGATTCTAGAAGCCCCGTGTACTCAGGGCTTAAATTATTGAAATTATATAGGTTACGCTCCTGCACCCAGCCTGAGAAGTCCGCCTCGCCGATCTTGTTCGGAAAGTTGAAGACCGGCTGCTGCGAATCGAGGATCGTGACCGCCGCATTCTCATCAGCGACCCGCGGCCCCTGCTGCACCGGAAACGGTGCGTAATTCTGTCCGTACGGCGGGAGTTGATACTGCACGATCAGCGTTCCCCCGGCTTTCGCATAATCGAGCAACCGTGTGTTGTTCGCCACCACGTCGGGGCGCACCTGATACGCACGAATACCGACCACGATCGTGTCGTACTTCGAGAGGTCACCGCTGCCTAATTCGCCCTCAGTGATCGTCTCCGCATTAAAGCCCATCTCGCGTATCGCCTCGAAAACCTGATCGCCGCTGCCTTCGACGTATCCGACTCGCGCCGGTGCGACTTTAAGATCGACGACCTGAAACTCGACCCGGTTGGGCCGATAATAACGATGCGTTTGTATGTGCGGATAGGCGACGGTTCGCATCGTATGATTGAAAGTAGTCCCGCCTACCACAACTTCTCCCTCGATCGAATACCGGCCGGCCGGAGTTTTCGCTGCGATCGTGATGTCCCAACTAACCGATGTTTTCTCACCTTTTCGCTTTAGGTCGAATTCCGATGTCAGGGCTCGACTGCTCAACTTATCGCTACCGAGGAAAAGCGAAGGTTTGCCAGCCGCAACGTTGTTCGAAAGGTTGGTGACCGTCATCGTGACTCTCTTCGTTTGCGGCTTATCCGACGTATTTACCAGCACCAACGCCTTGTCCACCTCGACGTTCACGGTGGGAACGAAGTCAACGTTACGCCGGATCTCACCGCGAATGTCATCCGCGTAGCGATACTGGACGTCTCGTTCGAAGGTGATCTCGCGATCCAACACTTCCACGGTGATCCTCGCGACAAGTGGTCTGCGTTGGAAAGGCATGGTTTCGTCATCGCTCGTTACCTGAGTCCAACGAAAGATGTCGCCTTCACGCGGCTCGAAAAGCCAATAGGGTCTAGTAAACCAAGGACTCTGAAGCGCTGTTACGCGGAAAAAGCGGGCATAGGGTGTTGTCTCCCGGAGTATGTTCGCCGGACTATTCGTCCTCGGCGCCTCCTCCTTTTTGATGGTCCAGCCATACGGGACCGTGAGCGATGTCTCCTTCATCTTAACGGTGTCCGTCGATGCAAATGCCTTGACACCTATCAACAGGGGTTCACCCGCAACGACGGTTTCCGAGTCGGCAAGGGCATCGATCTGAAGGCCTGTTAGTGTTGCGATCGCATCGGCTATTTCGCGCTTTCGATCCGAGGTAGGATACGCGTCGACAAGACGCCGGAGCAGTCCGGGAGTGTCGCTAATATCGAATTTGGCGATCGGGCTGCCAGCATCCAATCCCGCGAAAATTGACGTTTCTTTTGCCTCGCTACCGGTCAGATTGATCGACGAGTATTGATCTCCGCGTAGTTCAAGCACGCCCTGTTCCTGCGATTTGTGCTGGCTGCGGGCTTCCATTGCGATCTCAAAATAGGTACGACCGAGGAGCGGATCGTACTTGCCGGTGTTGATGCGTAACGTAGGCTCGCCCTGACCGCGGTGTCGGACGTAGAACTTTTTCACCTGCCATGTGGAACCGGAATCGGTGCACTGTGCGGCGTCGGCAGACGCTTTTACCGCGATCGGCGCGATGTAGCCGGCAAATTGATGCTGACCGTGACCGTCGGCCGGCGTACCCGAAAACTGCGCGACAACAACGAGAGGGCGAAAGTTGCGGATGACCCGGACGACATCGCAGAGGATGATCTTCTCGTCCCACTTGCTCTTCGCCTCGGCCAGCGTCTTGGAAAAGCCGTAATCGTAAGCGCGCGTGAAAAACTGTTCGGCGCCGTCGAGCCGTCTCGCCTGCAGCAGCTCCTCGGTACGGATAATTCCGAGCGCTTCGCCCAATTCGGTACCCATGATGTTCTGGCCGCCATCACCACGGGTGAGGGACAAATAGGCGGTCCGCGCGCTCTCTCCGCGCGCCAGGTAGGCCAAGAGCGCGGTGTCCTCGTCGTCTGGGTGCGCGCCGATCATCAAGGCACTTGTCGAGGTGTTGAGTTTTTTCAGGATCTGCACCAGCCCGATCGTACCGCGGTCGTAAACCGGCCTGACCTGCGCGGGTGTTTCTAACCACGGAGACACGGAGACGCAGAGAAAGACCATGAAGGGAAACAGAAGCATTGGCAACTTGCGCATAAGATCCATTGTTACAAACTCTGTGGCTTTGTGTCCTTGTGGTTCGAGCTATTCGGGGCGGTCAGACTTATCAGATAGCCGGCGATCACGGTGACCATGCAGCCGATGACATTGAACCAAAGGAATTCGATCTTTGTATACCAGCTCGCGACCCACACCGACGCCATCCCGAATAATAACCCGACGAAGGCACCGCGGGAGTTTGCCCTGCGGACACCAAAAGCAAGAACAAAAACGCCAAGCAGAGAACCGTAAAAGAATGAGCCAAACTTGTTGACGACCTCGATAAGCGAACCGAGATTGGTGGCAAATATGGCGACGACGCACGCGAAGATGCCCCAAATAAAGGTCGAGATGCGGCCGACAGCGACGTAATGGGCATCCGCGGCTTCAGGCGCGAACAGCCTTCGGTAAAAATCGATGGTGGTCGCCGTTGCGAGCGCATTAAGTTCTGCCGAGATCGAAGACATCGCCGCCGCAAATATCGCAGCGATAAGCAGCCCAATCACACCCATCGGCATATTTTGCAAAACAAACGTTGGGAAGACGTAATTCACATCGTTAAACGTCGGGTTACCGTTCGCCTTTACAAAGTCGACCGCCTCTTTCCGACTTTCGTTGAATCGCTTGTCTGCGTCTACATACGTCTGTCGAAACTCATCGGTCGCGTTATCGGAAAAGTTGATCGCCGCATTTCGCCTTTGGGCGTGGGCCTGATCGTAGTTCACCTGTATCTGCTGGAACTCCGCGTTCGTGCGTCCCTTTTCTATTTCGGCGGAATTGAACACTATCGGCGGTGGCGTGAACTGATAGAACACAAAGACGAGCACTCCGATCAGCAGGATAAAGAATTGCATCGGTATCTTAAGGAATGCGCTCATCAGCAGCGACGTCCGTCCTTCATCGACCGACCGCGCGGTCAGGAACCGCTGGACCTGGCTCTGATCGCAGCCGAAATAGCCGAGCATCAGGAAGAGACCTCCGATCAGGCCCGACCAAAGCGTGTACTTCTCCTGCAGATCGAACCTCAAATCCACGGTCTCAAGTTTGCCAAGGCTTCCCGCCAACCGCAGCCCGTCCGTAAGTGAAACGCCGTCGGGAAAACTGGACACGATGACCACCAGACACACCCCGAGGCCGAGAAAGATGACGAACATCTGCTTAACATCCGTCCAAGTAACGGCCTGAACACCGCCAAACATCGTGTAAACGGTCGTAGAAAGACCGATCGCGAATATCGTATAGATCAGGTTCCACCCGAAGACGATCGACAGAACGATCGACGGAGCCGAAATG
>CAZSOE010000039.1:0-3541 GCA_964608335.1 uncultured Chloracidobacterium sp. | reverse complement strand
ATCGTTCCAACGCCAAGTCCGCGCGAGATCAGAAAGAAAAAGCTTGTCAATGTGCGGACCCTAACGTCGAAGCGTTGTTCTAGATACTCGTATGCGGTAAAAACTCTTGCGCGGTAGAAGAACGGTACAACGGTCACACAGAGGATGATCATCGCGAACGGCAGTCCGTAGTAGAACTGAATAAATCGCATGCCGTCGCTGTATGCCTGTCCTGTGGTTCCGACCAGTGTTATCGCCGAAAGCTGCGTTGCCATGACAGAAAGGCCAACGGCCCACCACGGAAGGGCGCGATTCGCGAGAAAAAATCCCTCTTTCGTACGGCTATGGCGCGTCATCCTGATCCCGTCCCAAATGACGTAGATCAGATATGCGATCACGACTGCCCAATCGAGTGGATGCATCTAAGCCTTTCAGCGAGAAAAATAGATAGAGAAAGCCCATAGGCCCGCGACAACCAGACACGTCGTCACGACGACGCCAACATAGACGCGCCGCCATGATCTCTCAGGGAAATCCTGTGGAACTCTGTCCTTCATTACCGTCAGGTCCGATGAAACCCGCGTTCGATATCTCGTATTGACAGCCGGAGTATAACCGGTCTTCCGTGCGGACACGTCGTCGGCGAACTCGTCAGGAGCAGCCGATCGATGAGCCACTGCATCTTCTCGGGCGTGAGCTCCATGTTGATCTTGATCGCCGCCCTGCACGCCAGGCTGGCCGCAACGGCGTCACGAAGCACCGCCGGAGCATTGCCCCGTTTGTCCAGATCGATCGTGTCCAGTATCTCTGCGAACAAGTTGCGCACGTCCTTCGTCGGCACGTCGGCAGGAACGCTCTTCAGTGCGATCGTGCGGCCCGACAGCCTGACGATGCCAAACCCGAGCGCTTCCAGCTCCGGTTCTATGGCGTCGAACGCCTGCGACTGTGCCGGTGTTAGGTCGACCGTCTCGGGAAGCAGAAGGTTCTGCGACTCGTTCTCGCGTTCGCCCGCAACCTTGCGGAACTTGTCAAAAAGTATTCTCTCGTGTGCAACGTGCTGGTCAATAAGCAGCAGCCCGTCGTTATCGACGGCGATAATAAAACTCTGATGCAACTGGCCTAACGGCTTCACGCGGGACGAAGCGACCGTCGTCACCTCAACCGCCGTCGCAAGCCTCGCTGCCGAATCGAGTGGCGGGAATGCAGGACTCACCGTTGGAAACTCGCTCTCGATTGGCATCGGGCGCTCGGTCTCGGCATCAACGCGAAGCGCTGAAGCGGCCTGATCCAGGAGTTGGGTCGGCGGCGATCCGGCCGAGACCGCTGCCGCCTGGGCAAGGAGCTCCGGCAACGGCGAAGGTTCTTCGACGATCGGCTCATATGTCACGGGCGTGGAATGCGAGCGAGGCGGTTCAGGTTCGGTATCCCTCGCCTCATGTAGCTCCCGATCACCCGTTACACCCGCGCGCATAAGAGCCGTACGAACTGCTTCGGCGATCACGTCCTTGACTGCCTCGCCGCGTCGAAAGCGGATCTCGGTCTTCGCCGGATGGACGTTCACGTCGATCTCCTCGACAGGGATATCCAGAAAAAGGAACGCGACCGGATACACGCCGTGCGGAAGTACAGATCGGTACCCCTCGATAAGAGCGCGGGCGATCAGCTTGTCGCGTACGAAACGCTTGTTGACAAAGAAATACTGCGAATCACGGGTCGAGCGCCGTTCGCGCGGCGCCGAGACGAATCCGGAGACGTGGGCGACATGTTCCCGCCCACCGTTGACCGGCAATAGGCTCTCGAGCAGAGTTCCGCCGAAAAGCTGGAATGCCCGCTCTCGCAGGTCCCTGGCGGGTGAGACCCGGATCACTTCCCTGCCGTTATTTGTCAACGCAAACGCCAGCTCCGGGTGAGCCAGGGCGTAATGCGTCACGACACTGGTCAGATGAAAATTCTCGGTTGCCTCGGAACGCATGAACTTGCGACGGGCCGGCGTGTTAAAGAACAGATCGCGGGCAGCGATCGTCGTACCGCGATCACGTGCATCGTCGCGGACATCTATCAATCTACCGCCTTCGATAACGACCTGTGTCGCGACCTTGTCCGCGGGGGCTTTTGTAGTAAGCTCCACCCGCGAGACCGAACTGATCGACGCCAGAGCTTCACCTCTAAAACCGAGCGTGCCGATCCGCGCGAGGTCCTCGAGGCTGCTGATCTTTGAGGTAGCGTGGCGCTCAAACGCCAGTATCGCGTCATCGCGGGGCATCCCCTCGCCGTCATCGCTTACACGGATCAGGCGGCGTCCGCCGAGCTCAATATCGATCTGCAGCCGCGTGGCTTTCGCATCGATCGCATTCTCAACCAACTCTTTTACGACAGAAGCCGGCCGCTCCACCACCTCGCCCGCGGCGATCTGGTTCGCAAGACTATCCGGCAATACCTTGATTCGGTTCATCGCGATTCAAATCTCAATAAGAGCGTGCTCGCGGCTGTCGAGGTCGATCGCGTCGTAGATCGAGTCGATAACACCCGGGCCATACTCATTCACAAACGAGAAAACATTGAGCGAACGTTCCTGAAGCTGGCCGTTCGGAAGCAGGGTCTCCAGGAGTTGGTCGATCCGCTTCTTAGCCGTATCGTCACGCCGGACCTCCGCGAGCAGTGCCTTTTTTCGAAGGGCGGCAATATGATAGATGATCTTTCGCCGCCGGGTCGCAAGATTGTCGGCAATCGTCGGATCAAGCTTCGCGAGACCTTTATCCAGACGATCCAGGTCCGCGTCGATCCGGCTCTCAACGTCCGCGAATACGGACTGCAATGCTTGATCACCGATCGCTTCGGCAACCCTGATGTACAAACACTCTCTGCCGGAAAAAAGGTCGGGGAATCCGAGCCCCAGTTTCTCAAACGCCCGCTCCTGTGCCGGGCCGATGATCGAGAAACTCTGCCGGTGAATGATCGGAGTGACCGGACGCTCAAGCACCCGGTACACCTCGCTGATTTGAGCAAAATATGCGATCTCAGCGGCACCGCCAAAGTAGCATACGGAGGGCAGCAAGAAATCCTGAACTACCGGCCGCAGCATAACACCGGGGCTGAGCCGGTCCGGGTCCGTCAAGGCCATGCCGGCCAGCTCGCTTTGCGTGAACTCGCGCCCTTCACCCTTTGCTGCAAAGACGCCGTCTCGCACGCGTCGAAGCGAACGCCGCCGACCCTTATCGTCATGCCAAAACAGGGGGAAATACTCATCCGGGACCGAAACCTGGGCGTGGTATCCGGTTTTTTCAAGTTCGGCACCGCGATCTTGTAGAGATCGAACCACGGTCGGTGCTTTTTCGACCGCCTGGCGATAGATCGGCGCGACGAGTTTCTTGATCTCATGATCCAACGGGTCGAGAACGATCAGTCCATGGCTGCCGACGAGATCGTGGAGCGTCCGGGCAAAAGCGTCTCCCCAACGCATTCCGGCGCGCCAGATATCTTCGAGCACGTGCGTCGTCTGGGACGACCACTCCGTCTCGCGCCAGGCCGCGGAAAGAGACCCAACCACCGCATTGATGCCTTC
>CAZSOE010000038.1:0-11182 GCA_964608335.1 uncultured Chloracidobacterium sp. | reverse complement strand
AGGGTGACGAAGGCCGATGACGGTAGGCCTTCGAGGTAGGCCCGCATTGCGTTCGGATCCTCGCGCACCGTCGGTGACGGCGCCGCCCACATTGCGGCCATTCCCATTTGCCCGATCGCGATAATGCCCATCGCGACGATCAACGCGACCACGACGGCAAGTATCTTACGTCCCATATACGTCCCTCCCTTGCTGCTGAATACTGAGTTTTTAGACCGAAACGCCTGGGCAAGTCAAGCCGGGGCTTTTTTACGCGAGTTTGTTGGGAACCTTTCGGCCGCGCGCGGTGTCTAAGGTATTTTAGGCTGTGTATCAAACGGAGGGACGAGAAATGAGGCGTGGGATCACACTGTTTGCCGGAGTTCTGATCGCGATCGCGTCGGCGGCTGTCATCCATGGACAGCAACCCGAAAAGAAAGCGAACGCCGGCGTGCTTAATGGAAGGGCCGTCAGCCTGCCGGCACCCGAATATCCGCAGACAGCTCGCGACGCCGGCGTGGAGGGCGTTATAGCGGTGCAGGTACTCATCGACGAGGCCGGGAATGTTACCTCGGCCGTTGCCGATGAATTCGACGGGCGCGAGCTCAAGGCGGCCGACGGAACAAAACTTGACCCTCAGCCGGCCGACCCGGCGCTTCGTGCCGCAGCCGAGGCCGCGGCGCTTAGAGCCAAATTCTCTCCGATGCTCCTCAATGGCGAGGCGATCAAGGTCCGAGGACGGATCGTGTATAACTTTGTCGCAAAAGAGACGGTGCTCGAGGAAACGTCCGCGGCCGTCGACGGGCGCCTCCTGAACAGTCGGATCCAATCGATGCCGACGCCGGTTTATCCCGAAGCGGCGAAGGCCGTAAAGGCCGAGGGCGTCGTCACCGTTAAGCTTACGATCGGCGAAGACGGGCGGGTCGTGTCGGCCTCCGCGGTATCGGGGCATCCGCTGCTGCGGGCCGCGGCTGTCAAGGCCGCGCTTGAAGCGCGCTTTCAGCCGACACTCATCAACGGCAGTCCGGTACAGGTGTCGGGGATCGTCACCTACAATTTTGCTCTTCCCGACAAGTAAAGATCAGAGAGCGCGGAGAAATCTATAGATCTCGACCATCGCAAACGTGTCGAGCGTGCAGTACTCTTCGAGGTCGTTAAAGATCTTCAGGCGTTCCGTTTCGGTCAGCGACTCCCACCGCGCCGCCCGGTACCAACTGATCGACGCGTCCATCCCGGCCTTGATGCCAAGCTCTCCATAAGACAGATGCGGGCACACGACCGGGAGCACCTTCTTGATCGATGTCCGGCCCTTGAACCGCGGGTCGACGTACAGGTCGTCCGCAAAGATCTTCATCAGGTCGTAGGTGCGGGCGTTGAGCTCATTAAAGAACTCGGCGAGGTCCGGAAACATCGCGGCCATTTCTTCGTTCCGTGTTTTTTCAAATGGTTCGTACCAGACGAAGACGGTTCCCATACCGTCTTTCATCGCCTCTTTCAGGTGTTCAGCGACCGCGCGCGGCGGATCTTGGTCGGAGCGGGCCAAGTATCCCGTGTTCCTCGGTTCGGAGCCTGGGCGGTCGATCGTGTGCAGCGAGTACTGAAACACCATCTGCTGAAACGGCCGCACGCCTTCGAACTGCGGGATCGCATACTGAAATGTCTCGTAATCGAGGAAATGCAGCGGGTACTCCCATTCATTCATGCGAGCGGCTATCTGTTCGCGGTCGATGAACGCCTCGCCCGAGCGGGCGACGGCTATCTGACGACGCTGCCTGTCCGTTAGTGGAAAATCGTCTGGCACGTCGCGTATATCGAGCACATCGCCCCGCAGCAGCTCGCGCCGCCGGTCGTGTTTCAAATAAACGAGATCGAATACGGTCGAATCGGGGAGCGCCGTGAAGTGGAGCTGCAAAAACCGGCAATCGAGTTTCTTGTCAAGGCAGTACTCGGCCAATGCAGGGACAGGAACTGTCGTAAGATACTCGAACGCACGGCGGATGTTCGCCTCAGTTTCAGGCATTCTTGCCGTCGCTTCGGCGGTCACGTCGGTGATCTTGAACAACTGTTCGACATCGATCTCGCCGCGGCGAACATAGTCCCCGTTCATCGTGACGATGTAAACACCGCGAACCCGCGCCCCCGATGCCTCGGCGACAAGTTTCTGAAAAGCTACGTCGTGGTAATGCTCGTCTTTAATGTTGATGGTCGATTTGATCTCGTACAGATCGATCTCGCCGGTCGCCCGATTGGTCACGACAATATCGCTGCGCGCCGCAAGGTCGGTCGTGGTGAAAGTTCGCTGAGGATCTACGGTCTTCGATCCGTCTGTGACGAAACGCGCAAGCTTCCGCGCATATTTCTCCACGTCGTAGCCCTGTTGCCGCAAATGCTCGTCGTGCAGCGTCATCTGGCGATCGACCATCAGGGGCTGATGGTACTCGAGCCAGAATTCCTGCGGACATTTGAGGAAGGCAAGGTAACTGGTTTTTGTCAGCCGAAAGGCCATTTTTTGTTTGGCGTGCATTTAGGCAAAAGCGGTCTCTCATGATATTTTACGAGAAAATTTCACACTTGAAAAGAGAAGTTATGAGTGATAACGCAAAAGTCTTCCGAATTTTCTGTCCCGTCGCCGATTTCGAGAGCGCGTTGGAGTTCTACCAACGCCTTTTTGACGACGGGGGACGGACGATCCATCACGGGCGGCATTATTTCGACTGCGGGCCCGTTATTTTTGCGGTGATCGAGAACAGCGGGGCGCCGATCGCGGATCACGTTTATTTTTCGGTCTCGGACCTTGAGGGCGTATTCGAGCGCGCACGCGAGCTAGGCTGCCTGGAAGATGATGACGTCCATGGCTCGCCATCGGGCGAGATAAACGTCAGGCCATGGGGTGAACGTTCGTTCTACGCTCGCGATCCGTGGGGTAACGGATTGTGTTTTGTTGACGAAAGGACACTCTTTACCGGGAAATGACTGTCACCTACGAGATCACCGCCGTTGTTTCGCCGGAACTTGCCGATCGGTATGAACGGTATATGATCGAGCAGCATATACCGGATGTGCTCGCGACAGGTTATTTCGAAACTGCATCCTTCGGCAGGAGCGGCGACCGCTACCGTGTTCGGTACGAGGCCCGATCGCGGCCGGCGCTGGATGAATACCTCAGATCGCATTCGGAACGCCTCCGCGCTGACTTTGCGGCCCATTTTCCGACCGGCATCGCCCTAACGCGCGAGAATTGGGATGTTATTGCAGTTTTCCCGCCGCAATGATCCACGCACTTCGGTTTTTGCTAGTCTATTCTCATGCTGGTGCTGGGGATCGAAAGCTCGTGTGACGAGACTGCGGCCGCGGTCGTCCGCGACGGACGTGAGATCCTGTCGTCGGTCATCGCGTCGCAGATCGAACTGCACCGGCCATGGGGCGGCGTCGTTCCTGAACTTGCATCGCGCGAGCATCTCGAAAAGATCGGGCCTATCGTGGCGGACGCCGTCCGACAGGCCGACCTCAGCCTTGGCGACATCCACGCGATCGCTGTAACTCAAGGCCCGGGCCTCATCGCTTCGCTCCTTGTCGGCGTCTCGTACGCAAAGTCGCTCGCCTGGGCGCTCGATATCCCGATCGTGGGCGTCAACCACATCGAGGGCCATGTTTACTCGGTCGCGTTCGAGAACCCGCCGGTCGAGTATCCCGCGCTCGCACTGATCGTCTCGGGAGGCCATACGAACATTTTCTACATTCCCGAAGAAGGTTCGTACAAGGTCGTGTCGCGCACTCGCGACGATGCGGCCGGCGAGGCGTTCGACAAAGTTGCAAAGATGCTCGGCCTCGGCTACCCCGGCGGCCCGATCATCGAGCGTATAGCTCTTGATGGAGATCCCTCGCGCGTCCGCTTTCCCCGCGCAAAGATCTCGGACGGACGCCCCGACCTCAGTTTTAGCGGGCTGAAGACTGCGGTCGCGCGCTATTTGCGAGAACACGGCCTTGTGCCTGTTCCGACGGGCGAGGAGCCGTCACAGGCAATACGCGATCTGGCCGCCGGGTTTCAGACCGCTGTTGTCGATGCATTGTTATCGGTGACCGAAAGGCTGGCGAAAGAACTCGAGCCAAAGACATTGATCGTCGCCGGTGGCGTTGCGTGCAATATGGCCCTGCGGGCCGCATCGGAGCAGCTCGCCGGCCGACTCGACGTGCCCGTGTATTTCCCGTCCAAGCACTTGTCGACCGACAACGCCGCAATGATCGCCGCCGCCGGTGATTTTCATTTGCGTCGTGGCGAACGTGCCGGAATGTCGATGTCGGCCGATATTACACTCAGACTCCAGAATCTCGACAATGAGGACGCGGAGCTGCGCAGGAAACGGGTCCGATACCGCATCTGACAGGCGGTTCAACAGAATTTAACCCTTGCGGTTTCTGTCAAAAATCCCCATAATCATTACTAATCCTGCCCTCCGTCGGCCTTTTTACGGCTCAGATCGTCATATTTGCAATCAGGGGTGACAATGAAAAGATCATTTGCTTTATTCGGCCTTATTTCGGCCCTGGCTTTTCCGGCCATGGTCGGCCTCGGTCAGGGCGTTCCGGCGCCCTATACCATGCGGCTTCAAACCTTTGCGACGGGCCTGAACCGCCCGATCCTTGCCCGCGGGGCCGGCGACGGCTCGCGACGATTGTTCGTTGTACAGCAGGGCGGCATTATTCGAGTTTTCCAGCCCGGCGCAACAACGTCCTCAGTATTTATCGACCTTACTTCGAAGGTCGTGGCCCCCACGTCGCAGGGCGACGAGCGTGGGCTGCTCGGAATGACCTTTCATCCAAATTTCGCGGCCAACGGGCTCTTTTACGTCGATTACACCCGCATCTCTGACGGTGCAACGATAGTTTCGGAATACAGGACGACCGGCGGCACCGGAAGTTCCAACACCGGCGATATCGCTTCCGAACGGATCTTGTTCACCGTCCCGCAGCCCTTCATTAACCACAACGGAGGGATGATTGACTTTGGTCCCGACGGATATCTCTATATCGGAATGGGTGACGGCGGGTCGGCCAACGACCCCGGCAACCGGGCGCAGAACCGTTCGCTTCTGCTCGGCAAGATGCTCCGGATCGACGTCAACATACCCCAGGGTTCCCCGGTGCCGTACCTGATCCCGCCGACAAATCCTTTTACGGGCGCGGGCACAGCTCGGTGTGACAACGGCAGCACAACTCCCGGCGATACGTGTCAGGAGATCTGGACCATCGGCGTGCGAAATCCATGGAGGTGGTCCTTCGACCCGCAAACCGGCCAGATGTGGGCCGCCGACGTGGGGCAGACGGCGATCGAAGAAGTGAATGTTATCTCGTCGGGTGGAGGCAATCTCGGATGGCGCGTTTACGAAGGCAATCAGTGCACTAATCTCGACCCGAGCCTGTGCGTTCCGGGCAACTACACGGCTCCCCTCTTCCAATACTCGCATACGCTTGGCCGTTGTTCCGTTACCGGCGGATATGTTTACCGTGGCAGCCGAGGCAGCCTGCCCGCGGGCGCATACGTTCACGCGGACTATTGCACGGGGGAGATCTGGTATTGGAACGGCAGTTCGCAGGTGCTGCTTCAGGATACGCCGAGGTTCGTCGTCTCGTTCGGTCAGGACGACGATGGCGAGATCTACGTCTGCTACAGCAATGTTTCCGGAAGCGCCCAGATAGACAAGATCACGCGCGCAAAGGCGTCGGCCGATGTCGATGGCGATCTCCGGTCGGACATTGCCGTATTTCGCCCGTCGCAAGGCATCTGGTACGCGATCAACAGCTCGAACCAGAGCATTCGTCACGAGGTGTTAGGTGCGAACGGCGATATCGCGGCACCGGAGGACCACGATGGCGACAACATCACCGACCTCGGTTTGTTCAGGCCGTCGGACGGCACATGGACGTTCCTGCGTAGCAGCAACAGCACGTTTGCTTCGTACCAGTGGGGACAAAATGGCGATGTGCCTGTCGCGGGCGATTATGACGGGGACGCGCGAGCGGATGTTGCGGTCTTCCGCCCATCGACCGGCATCTGGTACGTGCTTCGAACGAGCGACGGCGGCTTTACACCGTTCTTCTTCGGCCAGAATGGCGACCGGCCGGTCGCCGGCGATTACGACGGCGACGGTAAATACGATGTGGCCGTTTTCCGCGATTCGGACGGGACGTGGTACCGGATGAACAGCACAAACGGGTCGTCGCTTGCGACCCTTTGGGGTGTTGCCGGCGATCTTCCTGCGCAGGGCGACTTTGACAACGACGGACGGCTCGATCTGGGCGTCTTTCGACCGTCTGAGGGCATTTGGTACTTACTGCTTGCGAACGGCAGCACACAGGGCCTGCAGTGGGGAACACAAGGCGATATTCCGGTTGTCGGTGACTATGACGGCGACGGACGCGACGATGTCGGGGTCTTTCGTCCGGCTAACGGTACGTGGTATATCGTTCGGGCATCCGGCGGATTCATCGGGGCTACGTGGGGCCTGGCCGGCGATGCTCCTGCCCCCGAATTCGACACGCCGTAGTTGGCGTTCGGTCTTATTACATTACGGCGCGGGCCACTGTGAAAACATTCACATGGCTCGCGCCGGACCTTTTTAGCACCCGCGCGCATTCCGACACAGTAGCACCCGAAGTCAGAACGTCATCGACCAACAGGATCGATTTGCCGGTCACCAGTCTTGGCCGGACGACGCGGAAAGCGCGGTGCACGGTAAGCTCGCGGGCCCGCCGGTCCATTCCCATGCGGTGCATTGGTGTGTTTTGTGTACGGGCGAGAGTGTGGCGATCGACGGGGGCGCCTACGGCGTGTGCGACGGCATCGGCGACCAGATCGGCCTGATTGAATCCGCGCTCGGCCCTTCGCTCGGCCGAGATGGGGACCGGAATAACAAGTTCGATGGACAACCCGGCCAGTCTGGGAACAGCACCCAGCACGATCCTTTTAAGTCGAGGTGGAAATTGGCGGACCTTCTTAAGCCGCACGATAGACCCGGCCACCGCTCCCTCATATACCGCGGCGGCAGTTGCCGAATCGTAGTGGTGATCGTCGCATTGGCGGCAATACACCGGCACGGGCGCGGCCTTTTCACCCAGAAGTGCGCCGCATCGGGCACACAACATCTCGCCGCCCGAGATGAGGCGCGCAGACGCCCAGCACTCGGAGCAGGCAACACCCCCGTCGCGGCCGATGATCTCGGCGGCACACACGTGACATTCCTGCGGATATAGAAGTGAAGCTAGAGTGTGGAACGCCAGGCCGCGCACCGATCGATGCTACTCCTCATCGAGGAGTCCTCGCTCGAGCAGTTCCTGGCAGTCGATACAGTATCGCGCCCACGGGATGGCGGCGAGGCGTTTCTGATTGATAGGCTTTTCACAGTTCTGGCAAAGCCCGTATTCCTTGTCCTCGATCCTTTGGATGGCCTCGTCGATCAACGCGAGCTGCTTGCTCTCGTTCTCAGAGACGGCCAACATTACATTCTTGGAATAGTTCCTGACGGCCAGATCCACCGGGTCAGGCGTTTCTGCATCGTCGATCGAAAGGTCGTTACCGTTGAGCTTCTGTATCAGAAGCTCTCGTTCTGTCTGCAGTTTTCCCTTGATCTCTTTTAACGTCGCTTTGTTCATTTCTGGTACGGAAACCCCTTGATCATCGTGAATGCTCGATATAGTTGCTCCAGCATTACGACACGAGCCATCTCGTGCGTAAAAGTCAGAAACGATAAGGATAGCCTAAGATCGGCCCTGGCCGCAACCTCCGGCGTTACGCCGTCGGCGCCCCCGACCACGAACGCAACTTCCTTTATTCCCGCGTTCTGCCATTTTTCCAGGGTTTTAGCGAGTTCGGGCGACGTCAACGAGCGGCCGTCGACGTCCAAAAGGCATGTCATAGGGGCTTTGCCGAGCTTGGCCAGGATCTGCTTGCCTTCGTTTTCGGGCCTCGGACCGTCGGGGACTTCCACGATCTCGTACCTAACGAAATGCGAAAGGCGTTTCAGGTAATCATCCTGCAACGCCTTGTAGTTCTTGTCCCGGGTTTTGCCGACCCATACAAAACGAAACTTCATCACAGGTCCTCGGGGAGTGCGACGCGGCCGGCGTCGCGCCATAGACGCTCGAGGTCGTAAAACTCGCGGGCCTCCTTATTAAAGACGTGCACGATAAAATCCCCATAGTCGAGCAGCAGCCACTCGGCCGAATTGTACCCTTCGACACGGATCGGACGGGTGGAGAGCTGCTTTTTTAACTGCTCCGTGATCTCGTCGGCGATCGCCTGTACCTGGCGCTGGTTGGCCCCGGTGGCGATGACGAAGAACTCGGTGAAGCTGGCTATTGCGCGCAAATCGAGTGCGACGACATCAAAGGCCTTCTTCTCGGCTGCACACTGGATCGCGAGTCTTAATTCAGGATCTAGGTCGGAGTACGTGGCGGGTATTAAGTAAGTGCTAGGCTTGACCGCTCCTCTTTCAAGCGATCGTTCCTGTGTTTCTTCCATCAGTTATAAATCTGATATTTTTCGATGTAATTTGCAACCTCGACCGGAACATCGTCGCGCCAACGGCGGTCATCGCTGCGGATGAGCTCGCGGATCCGGGTCGCTGAGATGTCGAGCGCGACGGCGTCGGTAATAAAAATTGCGTTCCCGGCTGTTTTCGGCGGGAATTCCTCGCGCCGGAGGTCGACGATCCTTTGCCTTATGTCCTCGGTCACGTGGCCCAGTTCGATCTCGATCCCGGGCCGAGTCACGACGATGTGATGCGTCAGCGAAAGCACCTTTTGCCATTCTCGCCACTGGACGATCTCCATCCAGGAGTCGGCCCCCATAACAAAGTAGATCTCGTCGTCGGGACGCTCACTGACAAGCCGCGACAGCGTCTCGACGGAATACGGCCTTTCCGGCGCCTCGACCTCCATTCGTGAGACGCGCATTCGGGGTTCGTCGTTCGTTACGAGACAAAGCATCGCGTACCGGTCATAGGCCGACGTCGGCTGTTTGCGCGTCTTGTGCGGGGCGTGAAAAGCCGGAATGAAGACGAATTCGTCGAGCTCGAACTGCTCGAGCAGCGCGTGCGCGACCGCGACGTGCCCGCGGTGCACGGGGTCGAACGAACCGCCATAATAAGCAACTCTCGTCATTTTTCGACTCCGGCTCCGAGCATCTCGCCAACAGCTCGCACTAATTCTCGCACACCGTTGTTCGCAACCGCCGAGATCGCGAAAAAGGCACGCCGATCCGCCGCCGCCCGGGCTTTCAATCGCTCGAGTCGTTCCGGTTCGTCCAACGCATCCGTTTTTGTGGCAACAATCACCTGTGGCCGCGATGCGAGTTCTGGATCATAGCTCGCCAACTCGCGGTTGATGATCTCGTAGTCCGAGACCGGATCACGGCCGGAAAGCGACGAGATATCTACGAGATGAAGCAGCAGCTTTGTGCGCTCGACATGGCGAAGAAAGCGGTCACCAAGACCTGCTCCTTCGCTCGCTCCTTCGATCAGTCCCGGAATATCGGCCACGACGAACGTGCGGAAATCACCGAGATCTACCACACCAAGATTTGGTTCAAGCGTCGTGAATGGGTAATCCGCGATCTTGGGCTTTGCAGCCGATATGACCGAGATCAACGTCGATTTACCGGCGTTTGGAAAGCCCACGAGGCCGACATCGGCGATCAGTTTTAGCTCAAGCTGCAGCTCCCGTTCTTCGCCCGGACGTCCGTCGAAGTGGAATTTAGGGGCCTGCCGCGTCGAGGTCGCAAAATGCGAATTTCCCCAGCCGCCTTTGCCGCCCTTCGCGGCCCGATATCGCTGGCCCGCTTCCGTGAAATCGAAAAGCAGGTCGCCCGACGCCGCATCGTAAACCTGTGTCCCGACCGGTACGCCCACGATCGCGTCAGCTCCGTCCTTGCCCGCACGGTTTGAGCCCTCACCGTGGCGGCCACGTTCGGCCTTGTGTTCCGGATTGTATCGAAGGTGCAGGAGCGTGTTGAGCCCTTCGTCCGACTCGATCCACACGTCGCCGCCACGTCCGCCGTCACCACCCGACGGGCCGCCACGAGGCACGAACTTCTCACGCCGAAAAGCCGTGACGCCGTCCCCGCCGTCACCAGCCTTGACCCGGATCTTTACTCGATCGAGAAACACTTTTAAAAGGTAGATACTAGGTGGTGACCGCTCGTCTCGCAACCATTGCGGCTGGCTATAGCATTACCGCGGTGCCGGTGTGATGAGAGTGGCATCATGCCGCCAGCCGCCCTGGATGACGGCGAATCGCTTCCCGTCCGGAGACATCGCAAAATGATTGACCGGGCCGATACGGCCGAGTTTTTTCAGTGTTCGCGGGGCTCCTCCGGCCAGCTGCTTTTCCCACACTTCCTTTGTCCCGTCGCGAAGCGAGACTAGGTAGACGATCGACCGCCCATCGCCCGACCATACGAATTCCGACACTTGAGCATTCTTGTCGGCCAAGCTGATCGTCCTAACGAAGGACCCGGTCGCCAGGTCGAAAACGTCAGCCCCTGGATCAGGGCCAGTGCCGCTGACCAGCGCTTTTGACCCGTCCCGCGAGATGTTGAACCGGTGCGCTATTCGCGCGAGCACCTCGATCTCTTGACCGGTCCTCAGAGAGACGCGCCAGAGCGTCTGTTTTGCCCAGTGTCTGAAATAGAGCCATTCTCCGTCCGGAGTGAGGAAGATCGGCCAGCCTCCGCTTGTGCCGGTGATTTGGGTTTGATCACCGCCGTCCGCGTTCATTCGCCAAATGTGCCGCTCACCAGTCCGGTTGGATGAAAAGAATATGTGCTTGTCGTCCGGCGACAAGAATGGCACGAAGTCCATAGCCGGATCATTCGTGAGTTGCTTCCGGTCGCTTCCATCGGACTCCGCTGTCCAAATGTCCGAGTTGCCGGACACGGCGCTCGAGAAATAAACTCGGTTGTTGGACGAGATCGCCACGGTTTCGGCCGGACCGATTGGATACTCCTGGGTCTCGTCGGCCACAGAAAGCTCCCTCTCCTGCCGAACCCGGGTGGCGACCACTACACCCATGTCCGACCTCGCGCTCAGGCCCGAGTACATTTCTCCATCGGTCGTCAGTTTTATTGAAGGCCCACTGTCTGCGGGTAAATAGAGGATCGGCATGTCAGGCTCGGTGTTCTTGTTTGCCGTTATTAGCCAGCCTTTCT
>CAZSOE010000037.1:3112-11243 GCA_964608335.1 uncultured Chloracidobacterium sp. | reverse complement strand
CGAGGTGATCGGCGTGGATGTGAATCAGCGCTCGATCGACCTCGTGAACCAGGGTCATGCGCCGGTTCAGGAAACTGGTCTGGACGAGCTGATCGGCATTAACAAGGAAAGGATTCGGGCAACACTTAGCCATGAAGAAGCCGTGTGCGGCTCGGATATCACCTTTGTTATCGTACCTACGCCGAGCGATGAGCGCGGAGCATTCTCGCTCCAGTATTCCGAGTGGGCATTCGCGGAGATCGGCAAGGCCCTGGCAAAAAAGGACGGCTATCACAACATAGTCCTTACGAGCACGGTGCTGCCCGGCTCGACGCGCGAGGTCCTGCTGCCGGTCCTCGAAAAACACTCGCGGAAACGGGTGGGCCGGGACATCGGGCTCTGCTATAGTCCGGAATTCATTGCCCTCGGAAGCATTCTCTACAACTTCCTGAATCCCGATTTCACGTTGATCGGCGAGTTTGACGAGAAGTGCGGGAGCCAGCTCGAGGAACTCTACTCGAGGGTCGTCGAGAACGGCGCACCAAGCGCCCGCATGGGCCTTGAAAATGCAGAGCTCACCAAGATTTCCGTAAATACCTTTGTCACGACCAAGATAACGTTTGCGAATATGCTGGCCGAGATCTGCGAAAAGCTCCCGGGTGGCGACATCGACGTGGTCACCGCGGCGCTCGGGCTCGATTCGCGTATCGGCCGCAAATACCTGACCGGCTCGATCGGCTACGGCGGCCCGTGCTTTCCACGCGACAATGTCGCGCTGTCCTTCATTGCAAAGGAACTCGGCATCGCGGCATCGCTCGCGGAGACCACCGACACGATGAATCGCGTGATCGCGGAAAAAGTCACCGCGCGTCTCCTGCCAATGCTAAGACCGGGCTCTACCGTCGCGGTGCTTGGTCTGGCGTATAAGCCCTTCTCGCACGTGACCGAAGAATCGCAGGGGCTCTACATCGCCCAGCACCTTTCCAGAAGCGGTGTCCGCGTTGTCGCCTACGACCCGTTGTCGAGCGAAATGGATCTCGAGGACATAAGGCGCGACATTGTCGTACTGGACTCGATCAATGAGTGTCTCAGGCAGGCCGATGCAGTACTTGTTACGACGCCCGATCCGGTCTTTAAGGCGCTTACCGTCGACGACTTCGTGACAGACCGAGGCGAGCTTTTTGTCATCGATTTCTGGCGACTCCTCCGGCAGGAACTCGAGGGTCGGAAGGATATTCGCTATGTCGGCATAGGGATCGGCGACGATGACAACACAAACTCTACGCGCCTTCGCAACATCTGGCGGGGCGGAGCACCAGATGCCCGCGGCACGGTAAACAGATGAATGGCGAACCGCTCAGGATCGAGGTCGCCGCAGCCGTCCATAACAGAAAGCAGTTAACGCTCCAGTGTCTAAGGAGCATTTCGCGGTTCCGCGACGATGGCATGACCGTCCATTCGGTCATCGTGGACGACGGCTCGACGGATGGTACCGCAGACGCGATACGTTCGAAGTTTCCTGACGTCGAGATCGTCACGGGAAGCGGGGACCTCTGGTATACCGAAGGAACGAATACGGCCATCCGGGCGGCTCTCAGTCATGATCCGGACTACGTCCTTTTGATCAACGACGACCAGGTGTTTGATGCCGACTCGCTGAGCTTTATGGTGGAGACCGCGCGACGACACCCTCGCTCGGTCGTCGGCCCGTTGCTCCTGCTGTGGGACACTCCACACAGACTGTTTCAGGTATCGCCCGTCTGGAATACCTTGATCGGCGGCTGGCGTCACTGGCATCGGCAAACCGTCTGGACCATCCCCAAGAGGCCGTGGAAAGTGGACATCATCGTCGGGAACTGCGTGCTTGTACCCGCCGCGGCGTTTCGGGAGGAGGGTCTGATGAACTCGAAACGCTACCCGAACTTCGGCGACGCAGAGTTTACGCCGCGGCTGAAACGTAAAGGGTGGCGATTGATCATCGACCCTCGCGCGCGCGTCTTTTGCCAACCAAACGCGATCCCGCCGAGAGTCCGTAAGATGGGCTGGCGGAAGCTGTTCAACACGCTATTCCTCGACCTCGGCAATCCACACAATCTACGACGGAGGTTTTATGCGAACTGGGATGGCGCTCCGTCGCGGCTCCTCGGCGTGATCGGGTATTTCTTTTTTCTTGGGCGCGCCGCGTTGGGGGTGAACTACGAAGCCGAGCCTGCACCGGAGCCGCCGCTCGCCGAGACCTTTGCCGAAGCTGTGCTGGATGACTGACGAACGGCGACGGATTGTTTTTGTTTGGGCTTACCTGCAATGGGGCGGCGCCCAGATCTATTTCATCGCCATCATTAAGGTCGCGATCGCAAAATGGGACGTAACCGTGGTCCTGCCGCGGGCTTCGAGCCCCGAGATCATCCGACTGATCGAGGAGACGGGGGCGACGATCGAATACCTCGATGTCGCGTTGGACATGGATCCCGCGACAACCCCGGCGCGCAAAATCAGCCGACACATCACGCGTATCAAGACAGAACGTGCCATTCTTAAACATTTGAAACGATTTAGGTTACGAGATTGCGTCGTACACGTCGAAACTTCACCCTGGCAGTCGTGGATCTTCGTTACTATGTTGTGCCGGCGCGGCGCCCACGTTTTCATAACGATGCACAACGCCCTCCCGCGTTTCCCCTTCTGGCGTGAGTTGGTCTGGAAAGCACGTATGCAGTTTCTTTCCCGTCTACGCGGGTTTCATATTTTTACGTCGAATCAGGACACAAAGGACAAGATCCGAGCCTGGGTGAGCCCCTCGTTTTGGGAACAGATCGCGGTGACCTATACCTGCGTCAATCCGCCCGAGATCGATCAGGCTAAGGAGATGGAGTTCGATCGCGTTGGGACCCGCGAAGCCTTGAACATCGAGCCGTATGAACACGTCGTCCTCTCGGTTGGTCAGTTCATAGACCGAAAGGGGCGGTGGACGCTGCTCGATGCGATAAAGCGGCTTAAGGCTTCGCATTCGGACCTCAAATTCCTTTGGGTAACGCCGCAAATGCCGTCGGCCGCAGATTCCGAACAGATCGCCGGATACGAACTCGGGGAGACTTTCCAGCTCGTCCTCTCGGAAACCCTTGGCAACTCGCATCTCGATGTCCTCCGCTTCTTTCGTATCGCGGATATGTTCGTGCTGCCGAGCTTTGTCGAAGGCCTACCGATCGCGCTTCTCGAGGCGATGGCGATGGGCGTACCGAGTATCTCGACACGGATCAACGCTATTCCCGAAGCGGTGCTCGACCGCGAAACCGGTCTGTTGGTCGAGGCGGGTGATGCTGTCGCGCTGGCGGAAGCCATTGAAACATTGAAGGCCGATACGCATTTGCGTCGGCAGCTGGCTGAGAACGGCAGCAGGTTCGTTCTTGAACGATTCGATGAACGCGTGGCGTCCCGGATCGCGATCGCCGAGTATGAAAAGTGCTTTCAGCACCCCTGAACCAATGAGCTTTGCTAGAATCTCCAGAGATGTCGTCTGACAACCGCGATCTTCAGCTTGTCCAGCGAACGGACTTTATCCTCGACCAGTGTCGCGGGAAGAAGGTCCTGCATCTCGGTTGCACGAACTATCCGTATACCGCAGAAGCGATCCGCGACAAGATGCTTCTGCACTTTGACATCGAAAAGGTCGCGGCCGAAACGTTTGGACTCGACCTCGATCAGGAAGGCATCGACATTCTGTCAGCCGCCGGGTCGAGGAACATCTTTCGCGCCGACCTTGAGAACCTCCAGGCACTCGATCTCGACGAGAGTTTCGATGTGATAATTGCGGGCGAGATCATTGAACATCTAAATAACCCGGGCCTCTTCCTGTCCGGGATACAACGCTTTATGAGGACCGGTTCCGTATTGGTCCTGACAACCGTAAACGCCTATTGCGCGATGCGTTTTTTTTACTACGGACTTCGCGGGAAGGGTGGTCGTGTTGAGTTGGTCCATCCCGACCACGTAGCTTATTACTCGTACTTTACGCTCAAACTTCTCATAGAAAGAAGTGGGCTGCGGGTCGATAAGTTTTTGTTCTATGATATAGGCAGAGAGCATCGGCCGCATAACCGTTGGCTGCTCAATATGTTGAACGACATCTCGGTGCGATTCGCCCCGCAGTATGCCGACGGATTGATAGCAGTTTGTGCAAGGCCCGACTAATATGCAGTTAGAAGAGCACCTAAGGTACCTTCCAAAGCAGCGAGGCGATCACGCGCTGATGTTAAGCATCGCGTTGATGGCAGCCGCTCTGGCCGTTGGAGCTTTTGTGTTTCTGATGTCGGCCGATGCGTTCTCTTCGTATCCGTACTTCTTTTTGTTGCCGTGGATCGCAGGCCTTGCGGTTGTGTTGGTCGTCCCGTTGGTCGCGCTCAGATCGCTTGGCCGGTTCAGCTTCGCGGACCCCATAGTCTTCGGCATCTTCTCGTACTTTGGACCGGCCTTCGTTATCGGCGGTCTGCTGTTTGCAGGCGGCTGGTCCGACCCGCCATTTCTTGCGCTGATCCAGGATGTCGAAACCACGGCGCCCTTCACGATCACGTTGATAGCGCTCGGGTTTGCCGGCTTGGCTATCGGTTATTTCATGCCCTTCGGCGCGCGGGTTGGGTCTGCCATGGCCAACGTGCTTCCGAGGCCCAACTACAGCGATTCTGCCTACATCGTGCCGGGGATCGTGCTAATGATCCTCGGTGTGCTGACGAACGTTGTCGCTTTTACACTCGGGGTCTTCGGATATCAACAGGCCAAGGTGATGAACACCTACGACGGCCTGGTGTACCTGACTACGCTCTTCTGGCTGCAGGGCAGTTTTCTCTTATGGCTTGTTGTTTTTCGGAGCAAGGAGTGGCGACTGTCGTTTGTCCCGGTGGTGACGTTGCTGGTGTTGACCAGCCTGACCAAAGTGGTATTCGCCGGAAATCGCGGGACGATCATTCAGGTCTTTGCGGTCGCGGGGCTCGCCTACGTCCTGTCAGGACGGCGGATCGGCCCGCGTGTCATTACGGGCGGAGGCGTACTCCTGACCGTCGCTCTGCTGCTGGGAATGATCTATGGGACCACGTTCCGTCAGGTGAAAGGCACCGAGGCACAACAGACGGCCGATCAGTATGCTGAGAACGTTCTCCGCACGTTTGAACAGGTCGGGCGAACGGACACGGTCGAAACGATACGGTTCGGGCTTACGAGCCTTGCCGAACGCGTCGATGTTCTGAGCACTCTGTGCGTAGTGGTGTCGAATTACGAAGCTCTGAGGCCGTACGAAGAGGCCTACGGGCTGGACAACAATATTTGGGTGGATATGACCACCTTTTTTATCCCGCGCGTGGTTTGGAAAGACAAACCGGCGGCATCCGATCCGCGCAAATATAGCGACCTATACTTCAACTATGGCGAGACTTCGTTCGCGATAACTCCGGTCGGCGACCTGCTGCGGAACTACGGGGTTGTTGGAGTGCCGATCGGCATGTTCCTGCTCGGCTTGATACTGCGGTTCATTTATCGCTCGCTGGTCGAAGGACAACCGCCGGACCTGTGGCGGCTCACCCTTTACTTTATGCTCCTGATCTCGGTCTCGTACGAAGGATTCTACGGAACGATCATACCGCATCTGTTCAAGGTAACGTTTACGTGCCTGGTAGGCATCCTGATCGTGATCCTGATCGCGCGCAAGATGGACCCTGTTTCCAAGCCGGTTACCGGGAACCGCATCGCCCTGCAGCCATGATCGTTTTCACAAACGGCTGTTTTGATATCGTGCATCCGGGCCACGTCGATCTGCTGGAACGCGCCAAGGCGCTCGGCGACCGGCTGATCGTCGGCATCAACAGCGATCGCTCGGTTCGGTCGATAAAGGGAGCAGATCGGCCGCTGCAGGACGAGGAAGCCCGGAAGGCTGTGCTCCTTGGCCTCGGTTCGGTGGATGAAGTTTTGATCTTTGACGAACTTACCCCCGAGAACTTGATAAGGTCGGTACGGCCTGACGTCCTGGTCAAGGGCGGCGACTGGTCGAAGGAGGAGATCGTCGGTGCCGACTTTGTAGAGGGCTATGGGGGCACGGTCCTGTCGCTCCCGCTGAAGGGCAGCTACTCATCTACCGCTATAATCGATCGAATGACGGCTGATCCAAGAAACGCTACGCCCGAGACTCCGCCGAACGCAGGCTCCGCGGCTCCGGCCTCGCTTCGGGAGCATATGCAAGTGTTTGAGGCGCTGGCGAAGGAGATAGGCCCGATCGAGCGGTGTGCCGACCTCATAATCGAGACGTTCGCGGCCGGCAATAAAGTACTGATCTGCGGTAACGGCGGGAGCGCGGCCGACGCGCAGCATATCGCGGCCGAATTCACCGGACGTTACGAGACCGAACGCCGGGCCTTACCGGCCATCGCTCTCACCACCGATACGTCGGCGCTTACGGCGCTGGCGAACGACTACGACTTCGAACGCGTGTTCGCCCGGCAGGTCGACGCTCTGGCTGCACCGGGCGACTGCCTGATCGCCATCAGCACGAGCGGCAAATCACCCAACGTGATCGCCGCGGTGATGGCGGCCCGAAGCAAGGGCTGCCGCGTGATCGGGATGACCGGGGCGAAGGGGAAAAAGCTGGCCGGTCTCTGTGACGCGTGCTTGATCGTTCCGTCGGAGCGCACGGCCCGAATTCAGGAAGCACACATAACGGCCGCACACATCTGGTGCGAATCTGTTGACCGATGGTTCGCGACGTCGGCGGAATGACTCTCTAATGCAGATCCTCGACAACCTCAGCAAGACCAGGGTACTTATCGTCGGCGATGTCATGCTGGACCGGTACTGGTGGGGCAGCGTCGCCCGCATCTCGCCCGAGGCGCCCGTCCCGATCGTCCGTCTTGACCGGACCACTCTCGCGGCCGGCGGCGCCGCTAATGTTGCTGCCAATGTTGCGGGCCTGGGCGCCGAGGCATTGCTTGTCGGGGTGGTCGGGAAGGACGCCGAAGCTCAGTTGCTTGGTACAGAACTCAAAACGGCGGGCGTTTCGGCCTCGCATCTCGTCACCGACCCGAACAGGCCGACTGTGGTTAAGACGAGGATAATCGCACACAGTCAGCAGGTCGCGCGCGTGGATCAGGAGCACGATCTTAGCTTGGACGCCGAAACGCGCGGCGAGATCGCGACCGTCCTTGCGCGTCTGGTACCTGCGTGCGATATCGTCGTCGTTTCGGACTATGACAAGGGTGTTCTTGGCGACGACGTGCTGGCTGACTTACTCACTCAGGCGAAGACCGCCGGCAAGTCGGTTCTCGTCGACCCAAAAGGCAGGGAGTACGGCAAGTATCGCGGTGCGACGATGATCACGCCAAACCGCCGCGAGGCGGCTCAAGCCTGCAATCTCAATGAAGGCTCGGACGGATTGGTTGAGGTCGCTGGACAGCGTTTATTGAAGGACCTGGAGCTCGAGGCAGTTCTCATTACCCAGGGTGAGGACGGCATGACACTTTTCCGCGCGGAACGGGAACGGCGGCATTTTCCGGCTGCGGCACGCAAGGTCTATGATGTTACGGGCGCGGGGGATACGGTCATCGCGACGCTCGCGACCTCGCTCGGGGCCGGAGCGGACCTCGAGACCGCAACAGGCCTCGCAAATCTCGCCGCGGGACTGGTTGTCGAGCAGGTCGGCACCAGCGCAGTAACCCTCAAGGCACTGCGTCCGGTCTTCGAAGCATCAAAGGTTGCCGGACGAACCACAAATTGAGCTTTAGTAATATCCTGATCTTTCGCGTCGGCCATTTTGGCGACACCGTGATGGCCCTACCGGCGTTTTGGGCGGTTCGCGAAGCATTCCCGAACGCGCTCATAACGCTTTTGACAAACTTCGACCCCAAGAACCCTCACTACGTTTCGCCAAAGGCCGTTTTGCCCGAAACAGGCTTGATCAACGATTGGATCGCGTACCCGTCGAATCTGACCGGGATCGCCGCCGCCGCCGCGTACCTTCGTCTTGGGCTGGTTCTCCGCAGGCGGCATTTCGACGCTCTCTTTTATCTGATGCCGCGGATCAGAACTAAGGCCCAGATCGACCGCGATCTCCGCTTCTTCCGGCTGGCCGGTATCACCCGAGCCATCGGATCAGACTACTTGCGGGATAATGCGCTCA
>CAZSOE010000037.1:0-3012 GCA_964608335.1 uncultured Chloracidobacterium sp. | reverse complement strand
AATATGCATCTCGCCGGCGCGGTCGGTGTGCCTTGTGTCGCGGTTTTCGCGTCGATCGATTGGCGAGGGCGGTGGCATCCGTTCGGCATGCGAAACCGGATCTTTCGTACGTCGGTCGAGTGTGAAGGCTGCCACACTCCCGATTGTTTCAACGCACATAAATGTCTCGATCTCGTCGGCGTTGACGAGGTTTATGAAGCATGCTGCGACATGCTCGCCGTGGCCGCGTAACGTATGCGTGCACTAGTACTCGGTGGAACAGGAATGCTTGGGCACAAGCTGGTGCAGCGGCTGGGAGCGCGATTCGACGTCTGGACCACCATCCGCGGCACGTTTGACGATGTCGCAAGATTCAACATCTTTGATGAGGAGAGGACGATCTGCGGAGTCGACGCTGAAGACTCGGCTGCGGTCTCGGACGCGCTCCGGCAGGCCAAACCCAACGTGGTCATCAACGCGATCGGCCTTATCAAGCAACGGCCCGAGTACAAGAATGCGGAAATACTCGCGCGCGTCAATGGGCGATTCCCGCATGAGTTATCACGCATGACAGCAGAAAGCGGCATTCGTTTGATATGTATCAGCACTGACTGCGTCTTTTCGGGCGATCGCGGGAATTATCGCGAGCAAGACCCGCCCGATCCGGCAGACGACTATGGCCTGTCGAAGCTCGCCGGTGAAGTTGCATCGCCGGGCTGCCTGACGATCCGGACCTCGATGGTCGGCAGGGAGCTCGACACGAATACAAGCCTCGTAGAATGGTTCCTGGCAAACCGCGGCGGCCGAGTGAGCGGTTACGCCAACGCGATCTACACCGGCTTTTCCACGATCGCTCTGACCAATGTGATCGCCGACCTTCTTGTTCGCCACCCAGCACTTGACGGGATCTACCACGTATCGAGCGACCCGATCACTAAGCTCGAGCTTTTGCGGTTGGTCAACAAACATTTCCACGCGGGCGTTATGATCGAGCCCGCCGACCAGCCCACTATCGACCGCAGCCTCGATTCGGCCCGGTTCCGGCGGGCGACAGGATTTGTTCCCGGCGATTGGGACAGCATGATCCGCGAAATGGCGGAAGACACGACACCCTACGACGATTGGCACCGATGAACGACGGCGAGAGGAAACCCGTGATCCTCGTGATATGCGATTACTATCTGCCGGGTTTTGAGAGCGGCGGTGCTATGAGGACACTCGTCAACATGGTCGTCCGCCTGAGTGGACGGTTCGACTTCCGGATCGTTACCCGCGACCACGACGGCCCCCACGATCGGACGCCCTATAAAACCGTAACGATCAACGACTGGAACGACGTCGGGGCAGCCCAGGTGCTGTACCTTTCAAAGGCAAACATCGGTTTGGGGATGATCCGGCGGGTGATCGATGAAGTGCGACCGGACGTCGTTTATGTAAACAGCTTCTTTAGCCCGCTGACTGTCGCGGTCCTGATACTTCGCCGATTTGGTCGGCTGGACCGAATCCCGGTCGTGCTCGCTCCGGAAGGCGAACTTTCTCCCGGCGCACTAACGGTCAAGGCACTTAAGAAGCAACTTTATATTAAGGCCGCTAAGTCATTGCGGTTATTGCATAATATAGATTGGAAAGCGGCTTCGGATACAGAGGTTTCCGACATCAGAAGGGAATTCGGCCCAGCGGCCCGCGTCTCGCTTGCCCCAAACCTTCCGCCGCGGCAGATCCTTGCGAATTATGACCAGAACCGCAAGCCCACCAAATCCCGCCGTAATGCCCGTTTTGTCTACCTGTCCCGATACGCACGGAAGAAGAATTTCAACTGGCTGATCCAGCACCTCTCATCGGTGCAGGGTGATCTGGAGATCGACATTTGGGGGCCGATCGAGGATCCTGACTACTGGCGACAGGGACAAGAGCTAATTAGCAAATTGCATTCGAACATTCGTCTCGAATATCGCGGACCGGTACGAAATGAACTCGTCGCCGAGACTCTGTCCCAGTACCATTTCTTCGTTCTGCCTACGCTTGGCGAGAATTTCGGGCACGTTTTCATCGAGGCCCTCGCGGCGGGCTGCCCGATCCTGGTCAGCGACCGGACGCCGTGGCGTGGGCTCGATGAGAAAGGCGTGGGTTGGGACATTCCGTTAGAATCGCCGAAAAAGTGGATCGAAGCCATTCAGCGTTGCATATTGATGGATGATGACGAGTTTCAGACGATGTCCACGGCAGCGCGGCTTTACGCGGTCGATTGGCTTGCCGCACCTGAATTAGACCGGGCCAACGCCGAGGTCCTGGAGAAGGCGGTCTCGGCGCGGCAGCCCGACGAAAGGTGAGCTTTTTTCTGCCTGCGCCCGATGCTAAACTTGCGAGGGCGGCGACGCATTTATGAATGGATTGGAAGCAAAACGGATCCTGGTAACCGGCGGAACCGGGTCGCTCGGCCAGGTCCTCGTCAAACGGATCCTCACGGGCGAGATGGGACGACCCGCCCGCGTGACCGTATTCTCTCGCGATGAAGCCAAGCAGCATTACATGCGGCTCGAATTCATGCATCGCGAGGCGGCGACCGACGACGTCATCTACCAGAACTCGCGCGATCTCTTGAATTTCCGGATCGGCGACGTCCGCGACTATCCCGCGCTAGTCGCGGCGATGCGCGAGGCGGATATCGTCTTTAACGCGGCGGCCCTCAAGCAGGTGCCGTCGTGTGAGTATTTTCCGCTCGAAGCGGTCCAAACGAACATCATGGGTGCCGCCAATATCATTCGCGCCGTTCGCGAGAATGATCTGCCGGTAAAACGCGTGATCGGTATATCGACCGACAAGGCGTGCAAGCCGATCAACGTGATGGGGATGACGAAGGCCCTGCAGGAGCGCGTATTGATCGAGGCCAATCGTGACTGTCCGGAGGTTCGGTTCAATTGCGTTCGTTACGGTAACGTCATCGCATCGCGCGGCTCGATAATCCCCCTGTTCGTCGATCAGGTCCGGAACGGCCAGCCTATCACCATTACTTTGCCCGAGATGACGCGATTT
>CAZSOE010000036.1:0-11354 GCA_964608335.1 uncultured Chloracidobacterium sp. | reverse complement strand
GCGGGCAACAAGGTCATCTTTGTCAACTCGATCTCGATGGGTCTGCCGTCGCTCGCACACCGCGACCTGCTGCCAAAGATCGGCCGCAAGCTCCGCAGCTACTCAAAGCTTGCACGCGATACCGACGAAGGTATCACCGTCGTCTCGCCCGCGACACTTCCCTTTCACGGCAACCGAGCGGCGCGCCGCGTGAACCAGCGACTGCTCACGGCGCAGCTCGGAGCTCTTATGCGTCGCAAACAAATGTCGCGCCCCATACTCTGGATCGCGATACCGACGGCAGCGGTGATGATCGGCAAGCTCGACGAATCGGTCGTCGTCTATCAGGTCTCGGACAAATACGACGCGAACAGCGAAGACCACGCAGTCGATCCCGCCAAGATCCGCGAGCTGCACGAATACGCCATCGAGCACGCCGACATCGTGCTCTACTCGGGACGAAAACTCCTTGAAGAAGCGATCTCGGGCCGCGAAAAGTCACACCTCCTCGAACAAGCCGTCGACTTCGCCCACTGGAGCTCAGTCGGAACCGGGAGCGGTAGCGACCGGATCCTTACGACGCCACTCGATCACATTCCAAAGCCGCGCCTCGGCTATTTCGGTGCGATCGAGCCGTGGCTTATCGACCAGGAACTCATTCGAAAGGCCTCCGCCGAGCACCCGGACTGGAATTGGGTCTTCATCGGCAATCTCGCCCGCGGCACCGAACTCGCTGATCTCGCTAACGTCCATTTCCTGCCGCCGGTACCCTATGACGAGCTGCCGCAGTACGCCGCAGGTTTCGACGTGTGCGTTCTGCCGTGGCAGACCGAACACGCGTTCACGAGCTATGGCTCGGCGATAAAGGTCCGCGAATACCTCGCAACAGGACTTCCGGTCGTCATCGCGCCGCTGCCCGAATACGAGCCCTACGCCGACGTTCTCCGCATCGGCCGCACCCGCGACCAATTTATCGAGCTTATCGAAGAGGCGCTCAACGAATCCGACCCCTCACTCGCCGCCAGCCGCCAGTCAGCCGTCCGCCCCGGCACATGGGACGCCCGCGCCGAATGGGTCAGCGACCTGATCGAGGGTACTCTCCGCTAAACCCGAACGTCCCGACCGTCTTTTTTGTGGGAAAACCCACCGAACAGTCCTTTATATCTGTGGGCCGATGGTTCAGGTCGGCGACGGTAAGCTTCAATAGATCGAGACTCGTAAATTGGAAGTCGCGCAACAGAAACGTGCTTTGCCCGTGCTCAGTCCCCGCAGGAGTGCCGAGGATCAGTCACGCCCGCTGAATGTTGCGCTCGTGCGCGCACCGCTTATTTCACGCGAAGGAGCGCTGAACAACGAGGCATCGCCGGCCATCGGGCTGGCCTACGTGGCCGGGTATCTTCTCAAGAAAGGCCACAACGTCGAGATCGTGGACGGCACGGCTGCCGATCTCGGCACCGTTCGCCCGCTGAAAGGACATCCAGGATTTCAGATCCAGGGCATCGATCTGGACGATCTGGTGGGACGCATTCCGGCCGATGCGGACGTTATCGGTTTTAGCAGCATGTTCTCGTGCGAGTGGGTCCTGCTAAAAGACCTGATCACGCGCGTCCGCAAGCGTTTCCCGCGCGCGTTGCTGGTGGGCGGCGGCGAGCATTTCACCGCACTCGCGGAATACAGCCTTCGCGATTGTCCTGCTCTCGACGTGATCGTAAAGGGCGAAGGCGAATACACGTTTTTCGACCTGATCGAGGCATGGTCCGCGGGCGGCTACAGCGAGGTCGGCGGGATCTGCTATCTGGATGCGGAGGGCAGCTTCCACGATAACGGTGGCCTGCCGCGCATCCGCGAGATCGATTCCGTTCCCTGGCCGTATTGGCCCGAAGGCTATCTCGAACGTTTCTGGCAGGCGGGCAAGTCTTACGGCGTGTCATCCGAACGCGACATGCCGATGATCGGTTCGCGCGGATGTCCCTACAAGTGCAAGTTCTGTTCGAGCCCGCAGATGTGGACGACGCGCTACGTTCTACGTGACATCGACGACCTGATCGCTGAGATAAAACACTATCGCGACAAGTATCAGATAACGTCGTTCCAGTTTTACGATCTGACGGTATTTACAAAGAAGAGCTGGACGCTTAAATTTTGCCGCCGCCTGAAGCAGGAAGACCTAGGTCTTTCGTGGTCGCTGCCAAGCGGTACGCGCAGCGAAGTGCTCGACGAGGAGATACTGACCCTTCTCCGCGACACTGGCTGCCGCTACATGGCCTATGCACCGGAAAGCGGTTCACCGAGAACGCTAAAGCTGATCGACAAAAAGGTCGATCTCGACCGGATGACCTCATCGGTAAAGATCGCCGTCCGCCTTGGGCTCGTCTGCCGCACAAATCTGATAATCGGTTTTCCGCACGAGGCTCGCAGCGACGTCTGGCGCACGCTCTGGTTCGGCCTGCGAATGGCCGCGCTGGGTGTGGAAGAGGTGCCCTTCTTTATCTTTTCCGCCTATCCCGGCACCGAGATCTTCGAGCAGCTTCGCGAGGGCGGAAAGGTCGCCCTCGACGACGCCTATTTCATGTCGCTCGTTTCGTTCAACGGCAAATTCAACTTTCTCAAGCCGCAGGGAACGTCAAACCCGAACATCACAAACTTTGAGCTCGCCGCCGTTCGGGTGTCCTTTATGCTGCTCAATTATTTCGTCGGCTACGCCACGCACCCCACCCGCATCTTTCGCACCCTCCGCAACCTGATCCGCGGCGACCGATCCTCCACCGTCCTCGAAAACCGCCTCCAGGACGCCCTCGGCCGCAAGCGACACACAGATTCGACAGCGTAACCGTCACTTGAATCAAGATCGACCGTCCGCCCCGAAGTTGTTAGATAATATTCCTAGAAAGGGCTCTTGAATTATCGAGCATTCCGAGCGCGCATCTGACAGCTGCGTTTCGTGTCTCTACGTTTAGCTTTTGGCGGATGTGCTCCACGTGTTTTTGGATCGTTCGAGTACTGCAACCGCAAAGGGTGGCGATTACCTCATCCGTTTTTCCCAATCGTATCCAATGAAGAACTTCGGCTTCTCGTTTTGTAAATCCGAGTCCAAGAAATTCGCCGGGTGACGGCTCCGCTTTCTCTTCAAGAATCAATCTCAGCTCATCGGAGTCTAGATCAAAGATTAACCTAACCTTAAGTTCCGAATTCTCGCCTTTGACACAGAACAAATCTGCCGGCTGGAAATACTCCCGGGATTTGATAAGTCGCAAACGAGTCTCGACAAAGCCTCGGAGATCGTCGGGTAACTTCTTGGTTTCACACCTTCCAAAGTACTTTTGTAACGATCGAAACGCAGCCTCACTCACAAATTTGAGATTGCCTTCCCGGTCAAGAACAATGATCCCATAAGCGGCGATTTGGTTGAGATACTCCCGCTCACGATCCAGCCTCTCGAAAGCCTGAGCATTTCTCACGGCATTGGTCAAGTGGGGTTTAAGGGTATCGAGCATCCGCCGGTCACGTTCTGTGAAGTTTCTTTTGTCGCGATTCAATGTGCACGTGACTGATACGCTTGGGGCAATGTCCAGAGGGATAGACATCTGTTCTTCGATCCCAATAATTCTGAAGAATTCATTAAAAAGCCCCGTACGCTGAAATTGCTGCGGAGTTAGGATATCGCTGATCTTTATTGCGCTAGGCCACTTTTCGACGAATATCGGGGTGACAAGGGGATGTTCGTTGGCATACGCACCGAAAACCCCTGCTAACTCTTGTGTCAACCAGTCGCTTGGCTCATACCACATCCTGCCCCTAAAGCAACCCAAGTTTTCCCAGCCATCAAACGCAATAATTTCGGACCGTAGAGAATTGGAAACCGAGCTAAAGAGCCTTGTCGGAAGGGACGAAACGGACGCGTCGGAGTTTAGTATTGAGACGCTTTCGAGGATCGTTTGAAGATCTTTATGTGCAAGACGCATAGCAGCCCGGCCGCTTCGCTACCTATGTCTAATAGGGGTTTTCGCGGGAAGCGAAAATACGTAATTTTGCGTATATCTTTTTCGCAAAACTTATATTACGTTTCACGGCGAAAAGCAAGGATTTTTAGCGGAGGATTCTTATGTTTCGCTCTAGTTTGCTCAGCTCGGCTTTAACGCGCCACTTCGACCAGAGCGGCCCGGTCGCTATTGATGTGAGGAGGAACAGCATGTTTCGTAATGGCCTTAAGGGCGGGAGCAACATTAGTGTCCGCATTGGTATTATTGTTGTGAGCATATTCGCAGCCGCATCTGCTTTGGCACAGTCTCAGTCCGTTTCGGGCTACTCCGTCTATACGGAACGAAGCGCCTGGCTGAAAGCTGTGGGAGATGCCGGCATAACGCCACAGATCGGTACGCAAACATTCCAAGGTATACCGCCCGCCTATTACCGTTGGGGCTTTAATGATGTTGGAGGTTTCTGGTACGCAACTACGTTGTACAGCGAAGTAAATGTCGCGCGACTGGACAATGGCAATCACGTTTTGAGCACGACATCGGGCCCGGCTGATGTATCTACGACAGGGTTAGCCGTTCGCGCTATCGCGTTTGATGTTTCGACCGTACCGTATTACCCGTACTGTGGAACGCCAACCGACGTTAATATTTACCTGCATCCCGACTCGGGCCCTATCATCTTACCAAACGTACCTGTGGGCTTTGTCGGCATCATCGCATCGCCGGAGGTACGGTCAATAAACCGCCTCTGGGTGTATTCTGGCGGCCTTTGCGCCGGCGCCGATATTGTTCGACTCGATAACATTAGCTTTCCTGGCGGTCCGACTTCCTCGATCATCAATCCGGAACCAGCCGTGCCTTGCCCGCCCGGGGTACCGCCCGGAGCTTTTTGCTTCACGCCGCCGCCACCGATAATCTTTAACTTCCCATCTCCGTGGGCATGGTATGACCCGCCGGTCACGAATGCGTTTGATTTCAGCTGCCCTGACGGAAAATTTGTTTCGCTAAACGATTTTCCTCCGGGCTTTGAAGCGCCGTTCACAGTGAGTACCGGAGGAGTGGTCCTAGGCAGCTTCTTGCCCGGTCAGAGCGTTCAGTTTCCAAATGGAGGCGTGCACGAGTTTAGGATCTCCGGGATTTCCCCGGACGTCGACGGTGAGAATCCTTATGCCTTCCCGATCAATCTTTCACTGGACACAGTAGGCGTGGTCTTCACTATGCGGCCATTGACTTTACCCAATGACTCGATAGCGCCAACGCTGTTGCTTCCGTCGAACGTCACTGCGGAAGCGACCGGACCGGCAGGAGCCGTGGTTGTATATAGTACGGCGGCTACCGACAACATTGACCCGCAACCCTCGGTGAGTTGCCTACCGGCATCGGGTAGCACATTCGCCCTCGGCCAGACCGTCGTTCACTGCTCCGCATCGGATGCGGCCGGAAACACATCGAATGGTTCGTTTGATGTCAGTGTGGTTGATACGACTGCCCCCGCGGTAAGCGTTCCGTCGGATATCGTGGTAGACGCAGTCTCACCCCAGGGAACCGCAGTTAACTTCACGGTTTCGGCTGCAGATATCGCTGATCCCGCGCCGGAAGTAAGCTGCTCGCGGACAAGCGGTAGCACATTTGCGATCGGTTCGACGATTGTTACCTGCACGGCGATCGACAGAAGCCAAAACGCGACTCGGAGAAGTTTTAACATTACGGTCATTGGGGCGTCGACTCAGACCGCGACCCTGATTGCATTGGTGCAAAGCTTCAATCTTGCACCAGGGATCACCAACAGCCTCAATGCCAAACTGCGAAACGTCCTGGCTGCGCTAAACGCAGGCAATGCGGACCATCGGGCGAACGCCTGCAATCAGCTCGGTGCGTTCGTGAACGCCGTGACGGCACAGGCCGGAACCCAACCGACCGTTTCGCAGGCTGAGCAACTCATTGCAAATGCCAATCAGATTCGAGCGGTTCTCGGATGTCAGTAACGAGCAAGATCGACCAGTCCTGAAACCGGTGTCCAAGACCAACTCCTGAGAACGTTGGCTGAGAGACCCGTTTCCATGTCTGCGATTACGTTGGGACCATCCTGCGCGCGGCGACGGATCTGACGATCTTGGCAAGCGATCGGCGAAGCGGCGATTTGACGGGTGAGGCGGACAGCGTGTGTTTTTGAGCGCTTTTTTGTGTATAGGGCGGCCGGATGCGCGTTGGCTGGGACGAGGGCGTCCGCGTTTCGGCGGCTTAGAGAGCGCGTTTGCCTTTTAGGAGCGAGTTGAGCGATCGGGCGTCGGTGTGGTGTTTTTTGAGCAGGGCTTCGGCGAGTTCGAGTAGCGGCGTGGGGATCTCGGCGGGTTCGGTCGTGCCTTCAGCCTGCGGATAGTGCGAGTAGAACTCGACCTCGGCTGCACAAAACTCGCACCGCGAGATGTGTCGCCGGACCTGTTCGGCCCGTCGCCGCGCGCCTTCGCCATTCGCGAATTTTAGCAGGTCGTGCGATGTCGGGCAGTTCTCGTTTTTCTTGAAACCGGTCATCTTCAAAAGGCACATAGACACACGAGCCATTCCGGGTCCGCCATCGCACTTAGTTGAAGCCGGTCGGTATATCACCTAGTGTTACGTCAAAAATAAATCTGTAATGCGGGATAGCTTCCAAAAGGAAGCCAACAAAAAGCGGGCTTTGCGGGGCGCAACCAGGTCATTGCGGGCGGCTATCTGTAATGTTCATAACGGGTTAGTCAACATTGTTCAACATTCTAAAAAACGGTTGCTCATTCCGCGGATTACTGCTAACATCTTACGTGTAGGTAGTGAGAGGGCAATCATCTCACTTGCCGCCTAACCAGATCTGGCATTGCTGCTCGGCAACCTTGATCTAGCCAGTCTTTCTACCAACCAAAGGCCCAAACCACGGATCGCCTCCTTGTGATCGAAGACCGTTCGTACGAACGCTTCCCGGGAGAACCGTCGCCAAAAGCCGGGTCGCAAGGCAAAGACCCGGACCGGGCCGCCGCCGAAAACAAGGGGACAACTGAACAACCGAAGAACGCTGCTATGAACAACGTCAAGACCGTCAAGACAAAGGAACGGCTGCCGCGATCGATCCAAAACAAACAGGTCAAGGTCGGAAAGTGGAACGAAAGCCTCAAGACATCCGACGTAAACCAGATCTGGATCGAGCTGCACCGGATCGTTTCCTCTCACCCGCTTGTCCGAGCCTCCAAGAGGGCCGGTTTTCTTGTCGAAGAGGGAAAATACAACGCCTACACCGACCTGACGCAGGAGCTCTTTGTCGCACTGCTCAGCAAGGACCGCTTTCAGCACTATATCGATAGCGGGATGTCCGATCCTGAGATCGAAGCGGAAATTTCTCAGATCGAGCTGACGAACATGTTGACGGCCGAGCTTCGTAAGCGGTATCCCGAGAGCTACCGGCTCGCACGACGTATCTCGACGCTGATCCAGTCGAGCGAACGCTTCAAGCGTTTCGACAACATCGGCAACCCCGAGGCGCATCGCCGGCTCGCCGACCGCCTCTACGGCTTAGCCGATTGGAAAAACAACAAGATGCGCCGTGACGTTCAGGAGATGGACGAGCGCGTCAAAGCAGTTTCATTCTACGGCCGCGACACCCGTATGGTCGGTTGTACCGGCGACGCGCAGATCGTCATCAGCAACCCTGAGCTCGAAAAGCTGATAATCCGGGTCTTCAAGGCGATCGACTCGCCCGTCGACGTCCGCTCGCTGCGTTCATTTGTGATGTCACGCCTGCCGATCATGGACATTCACCTCGTGCCCGTGGGCAGCGGGACCGACAGCGATGATGACGACCGGATGCCGTTCGAGTTCACCGACACGCGCGAGACGCCCGAGGAAGACCTGCTGCGAAACGAAGCAGAGGCCGCCGCGGCCGGTTTTGTCGACAATTTTCTCAAGACGCTGAACAAATCGGTGCGCGGCAAGGCAAAGCAGTATGACCGGATGATCAACGTCCTGTGGCATTGCTACCTGGTGTCGGACAGCGGAACGCAGCTCGAGGTGGCCGATATGCTTGGCGTGTCGGATTCGCTCGTGTCCGATTACCGCAAGCGCATCGAGGCGAACCTCCAGCAGCTCTCGTTCAGCGGCGTAAATGAGGCACGCCAGTTCGAGAAGGCATTGAAGCGCCGGGTCCGCGACATGATCACGATGGAAAAGGAAGAGGTCGTGGTTTAGCAGTTTTGAATATTCGGATCCAAGACTATGGCGGCTCGAGCGGTGAATGCCCACAAAAGGATCAAAACAGAAGGACTACAAGCCGCTGAAACGGACCGGGAAACGAGGCGCAGAGTCTAAAACCGACTTGTCATTGCGCCCGTCCGGCTGGACAGCGGCGCTCGACCAACCAAGATCCACCGATGCACGGCCGCAACAGGCAGCCGCCGAGAATGCCGCCGCGGTCACGGTTTTGACAAGAACCTCCACCGACCAGCCGCCTGTCGACAAGAAGACCGCCAAACGGCAGGAAAAAGATTCCGAACTCCTGACCAAGGACCGCTGGCTCGTACGGAACGGGCACGCGGTAACGTACGTCGGCCTGTATCTTTTTTCGATAATGGTCTTATACCGCCCGTACGAACTCGTGCCGGGCCTCGGCTTCCTGTCGGCAACCGCTTTCTATTTCGCAATTGCCACCCTCGCTATCTTCCTCCCCAGCCAACTTGCGATCGAAGGCAACCTGACCGTCTTTTCGACGGAGGTGAAAGCCCTTCTTGCGATGACCGCGATCGCGCTCGTTTCGATCCCGATCGCCCGTGACCCGCTGCTCGCGTGGAACACATTCAACGACTCCTATGTCAAAGCTGTGGTCATTTTCATCGTGCTCGTCAATGTCGTTCGAACACGGCAGCGGCTAATGGGATTGATGTGGCTGTCCTTTGGCATCGCGGTATACCTGAGTTTTTCGGCGATCGCGCTCTACCGCTCCGGCCAATTCAACGTGGAGGAATATCGCGTTGCGGTCGATGTAGGCGGGATGTTCGGCAACCCCAACGAAATGGCGATGCACCTTGTCATGATGACACCGCTCGTCATCACGCTCGCCATTGCCTCAAGGAGCTCCGTCCTTCGTTGGATATACTTCGCCGCCGGTGTCCTGTTCGTCGCCGGAAACATGGTCACTTTTTCGCGCGGCGGGTTTCTCGGATTGCTGGCTTCGTCGGCGGTGCTGGCCTGGAAGCTCGGGCGCAAGTATCGCCTCAACGTCACGCTGCTGTCTATCGTGGTCGGCGCGATCGCCATCGTGGCCGCTCCGGGCAACTATGGTTTGCGTATTCTGTCGATCTTCTTACCAGGCCTGGACCCTGTCGGTTCCAGTGACCAACGCCGAGCGTTGCTTGAACGCTCCTTGTTGGTCACGGCAAGAAATCCGTGGGGCATCGGCATCGGAAATTTTCCGCTAGTTGGAGTGCGCAACCTGCAATCGCACAATGCGTTCACGCAGGTGTCGAGCGAACTGGGCATACTTGGCCTTATCGCCTATCTTGTCTTTATGATCAGCCCGTTCCGAAAGCTCGGAGCCATCGAGCGGCGGCTCTTCGACCAGGACGAACATAACTGGTACTACTACCTGGCGATCGGGCTTCAGGCGAGCATCATCGGTTATATGGTGTCGAGTTTCTTCGCCTCGGTCGCATACAACTGGTTCATCTATTATCTGATCGCCTACGCGGTCGCATTCCGGCGCATCTTTAGTGTCGAGTCCGGTTTGAAGGAAGAGGAGGTGAGAGCGGAGCCTCTGTGGCATCGTCGCCCGGCTCCGGCGGTATGATCGACTCTCTCGAACAAATACTCTTCTGGGTCTGCATCGGACTGCTGGCATACGTGTATGCGGGCTACCCGATCCTCGTGTTTCTTGTGAGCGCGCTCGCTCCGAAAGTCGTCCGCAGAGGGCCCTTTGAACCCAAGGTTACGGTGCTTATAACTGCATTTAACGAAGAGGCTGCCATACGCGAAAAGCTCGAGAACACACTTAAGATCGACTATCCGCCGGAAAAAATGGAAGTGCTCGTCGCGTCGGACGGTTCGACCGACCAGACCGATGCGATCGTACACGAATTTACCGGCCGCCGCGTAAAACTCTTCCGGCAGGAAGGCCGCGTCGGCAAGACCGAAACGCAAAACAAAGCCATCGAAGTGGCAACCGGCGAAATTATTCTCTTTTCCGATGCGACCACCCACTATCATGCAGACGTCTTCGCGCGACTACTTCCGAATTTCGCCGACCCGGCTGTCGGGTGCGTCGCAGGCCGGCTCGTGTACGTTGATGACGAAACAACCGTGGTCGGCAAAGGTGCGCAAGGGTATTGGGGTTACGAGACTTTTATAAAATCGGCCGAGAGCCGCGCGTGCTCGCTGATCGGGGCGTCGGGCTGTCTATACGCGGTACGGCGTTCGGCGTACCAACCGATGTACCCTGAGGCATGCTCCGATTTTCTGATCTGCACGAACATCTATCGCAATGGCCTGAGGAGCGTCTTTGAGCCCGAGGCAGTGTGTTTTGAAAAGACGAACCGACGTGCCCGCGAGGAATGGCAAATGCGCGTACGGGTGATATCTCAGACCTTCACCGACCTTTGGCGAAACCGCGATATGCTCAACCCGTTTCGGAGCGGCTTTTTTGGCATCCAGCTCCTCTCGCACAAGGTGTTGCGGTATGCGGTACCATTGATCCTGGCCGTATTGTTCGTCGTGAGCGCCGCGCTTGCACCCTATTCGCAGTTTTACGGGCTTGCACTTGCGATCCAGTGCCTTTTCTACCTTCTCGCCTTTAGCGGCTGGGTAATGGACATGAGCGGTCGAAAGATCACAGTGCTGGCGATGCCGCTTTATTTTGTTCTCGCCAACCTCGCGTCGGTAGTCGCTTTCTACAAGTTCCTCCGTGGTGAAACCTATACGAGGTGGGAACCGATCCGGCAAGGTCGTTAAAATGTCAAGATCCGGCAAAACAGAATTCGTGAAACGCGTCGGCAGAAACGTCTTCGACACGCCGCCTCGGATCTCGGTCGTGATCCCGGCATACAACGCGGCGGATCTTATTTCGGAGACGCTTGATTCGGTGATCGCCCAAAAGTACCGTGAGCACGAGATAATAGTTGTCAACGACGGCTCGCCTGATACCGAAAAGTTCGAACGTGCGATCAACACCCGCCTGGAAAGCATCGTTTACATCAGACAGACAAATGCGGGAGCCGGTGCCGCGCGTAACACGGCTATCGAGCACGCCCGGGGCGAGGTCATCGCATTCCTGGATGCCGACGACATCTGGCTGCCCGACTATCTGGCTTCCCAATATGTTTTTATGCAGAGGCACGGCTACGACATGGTCTACTGCGACGCCGTGCTCTTCGGGCTGAACTCGGC
>CAZSOE010000035.1:0-11370 GCA_964608335.1 uncultured Chloracidobacterium sp. | reverse complement strand
CCGCTTGTCGATAAGCCTTTGATCCAGTACGCGGTCGAGGAAGCCGTCGCCAGCGGCATCCGATCGATCCTGATAATCACGGGCCGTGACAAAACAGCCATCGAGGACCATTTCGACATATCGTTCGAGCTCGAGCAGATGCTGAAAGAGCGCGGGAAACAAGACCTTTTCGAGCAGGTCCGTGCTGTTTCCGATATGGCGACAATAAGCTACACGCGTCAAAAGCAGGCCCTTGGACTGGGTCATGCGATCTATCAGGCTCGGGACTTTGTTGGGAACGAACCGTTTGCCGCCCTGCTGGCGGACGACATTGTCGACGCCCCGACGCCTGCCTTAAAGCAGATGATCGACGTTTATGAAAAATACGACGCACCGGTGATCGCCACGATGCAGGTCGCGGGGGAAGCTATTTCGCGGTTTGGCGTTATCGATGCGGACGAAGTCGAACCCGGCGTTTTTCGGATCAAGGACATGGTCGAGAAGCCGCCGTTCAACGAGGCCCCGTCCGACCTGGCAATAATCGGCCGCTATATCTTCACGCCCGACATTTTTGAAGCTATCGAGCAGACAAAGCCCGGCTCGGGCGGCGAGATCCAGATCACCGACGCAATGCGGCTCCTGTTAAAGAATCGACCTTTCTATGCGCTCAGGCTCGAGGGTACTCGCCACGATGCAGGCGACAAGCTCGGCTTTCTCATTGCGACCGTCGAGCTGGCGCTCAAGCGCGACGACCTTGGCGACGACTTTCGCAATTACCTCAGGGGCCTTAGTTTGAGCTATTAACTCACCGCGCGACCTGCTCGCGCAAATCAATCTCGTCCGCTAAAATCTAGCTTGAGATGCCGCTTTCCTCGATAGATCAGGCCGTTGCCGATATTCGCGACGGCAAAATGATCATCATCGTTGACGACGAAGACCGCGAGAATGAGGGCGATCTCGCCTGCGCCGCCGAGAAGATCACGGCGGGAATCGTCAATTTTATGGCGGTGCATGGCCGCGGCCTGATCTGCCTGCCATTGACCGAGGAACGCTGCCGCGAGCTGCAACTCTTCCCGCAAACTACTGAAAATACATCACATCTGGGCACGGCGTTCACGACCTCGATCGAGGCGCGCGAAGGCGTGACGACCGGCATCTCGGCTGCCGACCGGGCGCGAACGATATTGACCGCGGTAGATCCAGCCTCAACGCCTGCCGACCTCGCGCGACCGGGCCATGTTTTCCCCCTCAGGGCAAAGGACGGAGGCGTACTCGTCAGGGCCGGACAAACCGAGGCGAGTGTGGACATTGCGCGTATCGCCGGTTTGCAACCGGCAGCCGTCATATGCGAGATCATGAACGATGACGGAACTATGGCCCGCATGCCCGACCTCGAGCAGTTCGCCGATAAGCACAGCCTGTCGATGATCTCGGTCGCGGATCTCGTCCGCTATCGGGTCGAAAAGGAGATGCTCGTCCGTCGAACGGTCGAGACGGAGCTCCCGACCGTTTGGGGCCAGTTTCGAGCGGTTCTATATGAGAACGTCGTTAACGGCGAGACGCACGTGGCCCTGATAATGGGCGATGTTTCGAGTGCAACCGGGCCGGTGCTCGTGCGCGTCCAAACCGAGAATGTGACCTTCGCGATGTTCGGGGCGACAGTTGGCGAGGCCTCGTCCGCGGTCCAAAACTCTCTCAAAAAGATCTCTCAGGAAGGGTGCGGCGTCGTGCTTTATCTCAGGCAGCGTGAGAACAACCTTGACCTGTCGAACCAGCTCAGGACATACGCTCTGATGCACGAAAAGGGCCTCGATCTTCAGACTGCTCGCCGCGAGACTGGGTATGGCAACATACACGATTACGGCATCGGCGCCCAGATACTAAAGGATATAGGAGTCAGAAAGATCAGGCTGCTTTCGAACCATCCACCCCGTGTCGCGGCGATCGAGGCATTCGACCTCGAGATCGTTGAGACTGTCGGCCTATAGGCTATGCCGGAAGAGGACGTAAAGGAACCGTTGCCGTCGGGCGAAGGGCCGCGCAAGTCGGCTTTCTTTACGCGCCGGCGCTTGCTGACCGTGGCGCTTGCGGTCGCGATCGGCGCGCTCGCTCTTGCGCTCTTTTCCGTAGTCTCGTACCGCACCGGTGTTTTTGACAGCTATATCCGAGGGCAGTTCGTTGCCAAGATGGCCGACATCGGTATCGCGTTCGATGCGGACGTTTTTCGTGTCACGGTCGATCCGCTCGCGCTCGAACTTCACAACGCAACTTTTAACGACCGCACGACCGGCGAAAAACTCTTCTTCATTCGCTCGGCACGACTCGAGATGACGGTGCGCGACCTTTGGGCCTGGCAGCTCAGTCGCGACATCAGCATTGACAAGACCGAGGTTAGCGGGGCAGAGGTGTGGATAAAGTTCGACGCCGAGGGCCGCTCGAACTTCTCGAACCTGAAACTCATCGAAGAGGAAGAGGGTGCGGCCGTCAATTTTCGGTACGAGTCGATCGACTTCCGTCTTCAGGAGAGCGTGGTTCATTTCGGCGATCTCTCGCGCAACATCGCCGGCGACGCGCGCAACGTCGTCTTCCTGCTTTCGCCCGAGAATTATCAGGTCCCAGATGAGCAGAAGCGCTATCGCTTCGACCTGACCTCGACTGACTCGACCTTCACCTACGACGTATCGACGATTGAGAAGATCGACATTCGGGCGCAGGGCATCGCCGACCGAACGGGTGCCGATTTCTCGCGCTTCGATATCAAGACGCCGATAGGAGAATCTTCCATGACCGGCCGCCTTACCGATTGGGCATCGCCTCGTTACGACTTTGACATAACGTCGACGCTGGATTTGGCGCAGGCGTCGAGCATTTTTCAAAGCGGAACCTCACTCACCGGCGTCGGTAACTTCAAGGGCAAACTTTCGGGGCAGGGTGAGGAATATCGCATCGTGGGCGAGGCCGATTCGGCGGCGCTTCGCGCGGACGGCGTCTATCTCAAGGCGGTGAATATCGCGGCGACGGTCAACGGAACGAACAGCAGTTACGACGCGACTGGAACGGCTATCGCGCAAATGCTCACCTTCGACGATTTTCGCGTCGATGTGCTCAAGCTTGTCGGCAATATCCGCGGCACGGGAACGGACTTTCGCTGGCTTGGCGAGTTGCAGGCGGCCGCCGCCAGCACACCGGCCTTGACGCTTGGCGGCATCTTCCTCTCTGACGCTGTTGCTGAGTACAAGGACCGCGAACTACGCGCACAGGCCGCAAACGCGCGGGCGCGAAGGTTCGAGGTCGGCGACCGGGAATTCGAGCAGCTTCAGGCCCGCGCCCTTGCCTTCTCGAGGATCGGCGGTGAAACGCGAATCTCCGCTCACAACGGGCAGGCGGCGAGTCTTCGCTCGCGGGCCTATCGACTCAACTCGGTCAGTGGCAACAACCTCAGGGTGACCAACGCGGGCGGCCGCACCGATGTAAGCCTCGACGGCGTTCGTTCCCAAACTGGCGAGATCAGCGGCGCCCGCCTTCGCAATGTGACGGCCGACCGCCTCAACCTAACGGACCGTCCGTCGGCGACCGAGCTAACCGCGACGAATCTTCGGGCCGATCAGGTGGATGCGAACGGGACGCTTATCGACGGCGTCGAGGCGCCCGAGGTAACCCTTCGCGATGACGGCGGCGAAACGGTTATCTATTCTGACCGCCTCCGGATCGCGAAGGTCGACAGCGGCTCGGCCGTCTTAGGCAGCCTGAATATCGGCGGCGTCCGCCTGACGATCCGCCAGGGCCGGGTCGAGGGCCGCACCGACGATATAGATGCCGGCAATGTGACGCTCACAAAGACCGACACCTTGCCTAATGGCGGATCCCTCGCCGGCGTCAAGGTGGTTCGTCCCGTGTTCGTGCTCGAACCGTCGGGCCGATATCGCGTCACGGCCGATATGAGCCTCGGCGGCGGGGCTCTAGGCAGCGTAGCCCTGGGTGCCGCACGTGCTCGAGTCGAGGCGACGAACGATTCGGTCGCTCTCAACGACCTAACCGCGGCCGTGATGGAAGGAAGCGTAAACGGAAACGCTGTCATTGCGCGAAACGACCGGGAGCGATCGACGATCACGGGAACGTTTCGCGACCTTGACGTAGGCAAACTTGTCGCGCTGCAGATCGGCCGGGCGGTCCCGGTCGAGGGGCAGACGACCGGCACCATCAACATCAGCTTTAACGGCACCGAGCTAAGAGATGCGACCGGCAGCGTGCGAGCCGATATTGCGGCAAGCGCCGGCGGTGCCTCTCAGCGGTTGATCCCGATCAACGGACGCATCGACCTTAGCGGCACGAACGGTCTGTTCGATATCAACTCGGCGACGCTCCGCTCGGATCAAAGCACCCTCAACGCAACGGGACGGTTTGACCTACGTAACGAGAATTCGGCGCTCAACCTTGCGCTCCGGTCATCGGACGCGTCCGAGATCGATCGCCTCGTCCGCGTCCTGGGCGTCTCGCCCGAGTTCGAGCAGCAACTTGATTCGATGCAGGTGCAGTTTGCGGGAGGCATTAGATTCGACGGCAGCGTCACGGGCAATTTATATGATCCGGTCGTTGAAGGTCGAGCCGCGCTTGATTCGCTCATGATGCGTGGACGTGATGTCGGCCGCGTGACGACCGCGATAGCCGTTTCGCCGACCGGCGTCGAACTCACCGACGGCCGGCTGCAGGACCGCGCGGGCGGATCGGCCGTTTTTAGCGTCAGTATTCCGAGCAGCGGCGTTAACAACACGGCCGTTCAGGCTACACTCACCGACGTTAACGCGGGCGATCTGCTCGCTGCGTTGCCGGTCACGCTGCCCGAACGCATCCGCGATCTTGACGGACGAACATCCGGGACGGTCGACATTCGCGGCTTGCCGAACGCCGCGCACGGCCAAATCGATCTCTCGGCGGCCAGCGGAACTATCGCGGGACAGTCGTTTGACGATCTCAAGGTGAAGGCGGTTTTCTCGGGCACGCTCGTCGACCTGCAGCAGGGAGAAATGCGAATTGGCGCGGGCCGCCTTACCGCGACCGGCAAATACGACCGCGGCAGCGAAGCGTTTGATATGACCGTCAGCGGCGATTCGATTCCGGCCCCGCTCGCCCTTGCATTCCTGCCCAGGAACGAGAGCATTCCGGCAATTACGGGCGATATCGATATCACGGCGGACATTCGCGGCATCCTCTCGCGCACCTCGAGTTACAACGTCAACTTCAGCGGCACCGGCCGAGGCGTCAAGGTGGGCGAAAGTCCGTTCGGCGACGTGACTTTCAAGGGCAACACGGTCGATCAGGTATTAACGGCCGATCTTACGGCCGTGCTCGAGGGCCGGCCCCAGGTCGTCAACGCGACGCTGAATTTCGGCAGCGACGATCTGCCGTTCATGGTCGCCACGCAGTTCGATCAGAGTCCGCTCGCTCCTTTCATCGCATTCATCCCGCAATTGCGTGGAATTGCGATAACCGGCACCGGCACCGGCCGCGTCGAATTTGCCGGAAACATCTCGCGGGTCGATGCCGGCGGCAACCGCACATATTCCGCCGAAGGCTTGACCGGGAAGGCCGAGTTCTCGCAGCTCTCGCTGCAGATCGAAGAGACGCCGCTCTCGGCGGCAGAGCCCATTCTGATCAGATTCAACACACGCGAAGTTGTGTTTGAACGCGCGCGATTTACGGGCGGCGGGTCGAACATGACCGTCGCGGGTACCAAGGCGCTCAACGAAGACGGCACCAACGATCTCACGATCGAGGGCCGGGTCAATCTTAATCTTCTCAACTTGGCGACACGCGATACGTTCTTCGGAGGGTTTGCCGACAACGTGTCGATCAGGCTTGCGGGTCCCAACTCGACGGCACGGCTTTCCGGCTCGGCAAAGATCGTGAACGGTTCCATCGCAGCGTTCCTCGGGAACGACCGCTTCACGGCCGATCGTATCGAGGCTGACCTGATCTTCACTTCGAATCAGGTGCAGTTCCCACGTGCGTCGGGTTACCTCGGCGGCGGGAGGTTTAGGGCCGAGGGCGGCGGCATCCTGGACGGACTTTCGCTTCAGGCGTTCCGACTGTCGCTAACAGGCGAGAATGTTACGGTACCGCTACCAAAGGATTTCATCACGACCGGCGACGCTCGGCTCGAGGTAACGGGGCTCAGAGAGGTTAAAGAGGCGCCGCTGCAATTAACGATAGGCGGCCGCGTGTACGCACGCCGCAGCCTGTATTCAAAGGATATAGATCTGGCGAGCATCGTAAGCGGCCGGCGCGATCCCGTCCTTTCTGGCGGCGGCTCGGCGGTCTCGGCTCCGCGATTTGACGGGCTCGTTATCGAGGGCCGCGACGCGCTCGTGGTGCGCAACAACATAGCCGATCTAACTGCCTCGGTCTCGCTCGTGTTGAGCGGTGACGCCAACGACCCGCACCTAACGGGCCGCATCACAGCGAACAGCGGCACGATCCTATTCCGAAAGGACCGTTATGTCGTGCAGCGCGGTGTGCTTGAATTTCCGCCCGACACTGCGATCGAACCGATCATTCACCTGCAGGCCGAGTCCGAGATCGCCGGCTACCAGATCTTTATTAACCTTTCGGGACCGCTGACGGACACGGAGCTGCTAACGGCCAACGTTCGGTCTAGCCCTGCGCTGCCGCAGGCGGATGTGGTCTCGCTCATAACGACCGGACAACTGACCAACACCGCGGGAGGCATTTCAACGGTCGCGCAGACCGGCATCAGTACCGCTGCCGAGATACTGACGGACACCATCATCAATAACCCTGCGCGGAGGGCTACGGACAAGTTATTCGGCCTTAACGTATTCGAGATCGACCCGATCATCTCGGGCACCCAGCTCAACCCGTCGGCGCGGCTAACGGTCGGCAGGCAGATCAACAACAACCTCCGCGTGACGTACGCGACCAACCTGTCGCAGGACCAGCAACAGGTTCTGGCGCTCGAATACCGCGTATCCAACCGCCTCTCTTTCGTCGCGCAATACGAACAACGCAGCCTGACCAATGTGACGCGCAATCGCGACAATTTCAGTTTCGAGATCCGGTTCCGCAGGAGGTTTTAGCGGCGAGTGAGCATAGGCCTCATTTTGACAATGCGGAAAACCTGCGGCAGGCAGAAGATCGGACTGAGCGGAGCGCTCGTACGGGTGGTTCTGTTCCTCTCATTGTTCGCCCTTGCGTTCCTGTCCGCAGCGGCCCAGAACCAGTACGAGAAGCGCCGTATCGCAAAGATCGAGATCAGCGCGGGCACGGCCGCAAACCCGGCGTTGATCGAGCAGTACCGGCTCGTTGTTCGCGATGCGCTCGGGCCTGTGTACTCGACGCCGCGCATACGCGACGCGATCGAAGCGCTCTACCAAACGCGACGTATCGACACGATCTCGGTTGCCGCAGCGCTTGATCCGGCCGGCGATGTCGAGCTCAACTTTCTTATCAAGCGAAAGACCGAAGCTCAGCGAGTCGCGGTAGTTGTCGGACCTTCGGACGGCGATACGGTCAAGGAAGAAGACCTGCTCTTCAAGCTCAACCTGCTCACGCCGGGCACGCCGATCACCGAGCAGACATTGCGCGACAATGCCGACCAGATCCTCGACTATCTTCGAGAGCGGGGTTTCTACCGGTCCGAGGTAACCTTTGAACGCCGTCCGCTCGAGACCGAGAACGACGTTGGTGTCACCTTTCGCGTAGCACCAAACGTGCAGGCGCGCGTCGGTGCGTTTGTGGTCAACATTGCCGGTTATCAAAAACCATGGCCGCCCGAGACGTTTGACTTGCGAAAGGGCAGTCTTTATTCACGCGAGCGTCTTCAAAAGGACATCGCCCGCATCCGTGATCGGCTTCGCAGCGACAATTTCGTCGCTCCCCGCCTCGACGAGCCACGTCCCGCTTACGACAGCGAAACGAACACCATTTCGGTCACCGTCACCGGTTCGGTCGGCCCGACCGTCGAGATCCTGGTCGATTCGGAAGCTGAAAAGGTTGGCAAGGGTACGCAACGCGACCTGCTGCCGGTTCTTCGCGAGGGCACACTCGATTTCGCGGCGATCGTTGAAGGTGAACGCCGCCTTGAGAACCACTTTCAGGAAAGAGGTTATTTCTTCGCGAATGTGACGCCGATCTGTTCGGTCACCCCGCAGCTCGCGGATACGGAGAACGTTCCGATCCCGAACGATACAGAATTTCTGTGTTCGTTCCTCGGCGGCGAGGACCTGGTCGGCCGCAGTGTCCGCATAACGTACCGTGCCGATCTCGACCGCAAGCTGCGCCTCACCGATATCCGTATCCGTGGCACCGATAAGCTTCCGATCGATGAGATCCAGCCGATCCTAGGTTCGCAGGAGGCAAGCGCCTGGGGGATCATACCGTTCCTTGGTTACGGTCGTGGTTACACCAGCAATGCGCGGCTCGAGGAAGACGCAGCCACCGTCCGCTCCCTGATCGCCGAACTCGGATATCGCGACGCCGTCGTCTTTGTCAATCAGGGGGTTTCGCCTAACGGCGAAGACCTGATCATCACGTTCATGGTTGAGGAAGGCCCGCCCTCCGTCGTCTCCGATGTTGCGATCACGGGCAACACGGCCATTTCGACGGCCGACCTCACCGCGCAATTGCCCGCGCTTACCGGCCGCAACTTCTCGCGGGCCCGAATGCGAAATGCCGCGCGAAAACTCGCCGAGTTCTATTCCGAACGCGGTTACTTTGACGCGCGGGTCGTGCCGTCGACGATCGACAAGCCGATGCTGCCCGATGCAGAAAGACGCGACGTCAAGATCGAGTTTCGCGTTCAGAACGAAGGCCGGCCGGTAACCGTTAACCGCATTCTGGTAAACGGGAACGAGGCAACAGAGCGCTCCGCCGTCCTGAAGGCCCTTGCCGTCAAGCCCGGCGAGCTGCTCCGGTCGGCGGACATTTATACAAGCGAACAAAACCTTTACAACAGCGACGCCTTCTCGCGAGTTGAGATACGCACCCAGCCCGCGGGCGATGCTCCGGGTGGCGGTCAACTACGCGATGTGACCGTAAATGTCGAAGAGCAGCCGCCGCGCCTGATGTCGTATGGCGGCGGTTACTCGACCGACCTCGGCCTCAGTGGATTCTTCGACATTCGCCACGTCAATCTTTTTGGCAACTTGTGGCAGGGCGGCGCGCGCGTGCGTGCGAGCCAGCGGCAACAGATCGTCCAGTTCGACCTTTTCAATCCGCGTTTTCTTCGCGACGGCAATAAGCGATATGCGCCCCTTAGCCTTACCTTGCAATACCAGCGCGATTCGACCGTGACGCGCTTCTTCCGCTCGGCGTTCGATAGAGGCACTTTCGGCATCGTCCAGCGTGTCGATCCGAACGGTAACGCAATTGACGAATTCGGCCGCTCCGCTGGCAGCCCGACTCTGAACCGTTTCGCATTCTCGGCCGAAACCAATCGGACGATCAGCCGCGAGGCGCGAAGCATCGCGTTTTTCCGTTATCGATACGAGGACGTGCGGCTTTTTAATATCGAGAGCCTCCTGATCAAGGACCTCCTGCGGCCCGACCGCAAGACGCGCATCTCGGGCTTTGGTGCGACCTTTGTTCGAGACACGCGCCGTAATTGCTCGCAACTGGCATCCGTTCTTGAACTGATCGCAAAGGGCGACCCGCCCGACGAATGCCGCTACAGCGCGTCCGACCCTACGAATGGGTATTACCTGACGGCCGACTATAACGTGTCGGTTCCCGCGCTGGGCGCGAATGTCGGATTTCAGAAGTTCCAGACAACGGCGAATTATTTCTACACGTTCCCGGGGATAAAGAACACGACCATCGCGGCGCGAGGCATATTGGGCGCCGGCGCCGTTTTCTCGGGCGGCAACCGATTCACAAATGCGCAGTTTCCGTCGCTCAACGGCCTGCTGCCGATCAGCGAACGCTTTTTCGCCGGAGGCTCGACGAACCTGCGCGGTTTCGACCTGGAGGAGGCCGGCCCGCGCGTCGTCATCGTCCCACAGGGCGCATTTCGCAACAGCCAGGGCGAACCGGTCTTCCTTGATCCGTTCACAATTCCGTTCGGCGGCAACGCGCTTGCGGTCGTCAATCTCGAGGCGCGCATACCGCTTTCGCGGAGCCTACGTGCCGTGCCGTTTTACGACGGTGGCAATGTGTTCCGCTGGCCGGGCGAGATCTTCAGCCCGTCACCCGCCGCACCAAATGATGTCGCCGCCCACAACCAGCGCGCCGTGTGGACCCATACGCTCGGTCTCGGCTTTCGCCTCAAAACACCCTTCGGCAGCGAGATAGGCTTCGATTACGGCCATCTACTCAATCCGCCGGTATTTCTGATCCCTCAGCAATCGGGCCCCAACGCGCTCTACCGGCTCCGCCCCGACCACATACACTTCCGGTTCTCACAGGCGTTCTGACTAGCCACTTGTCCCTCGGCGACTGCGTTTCCGTCCTTGTCACTGGCCGTGCGTCCCTGTATTATTAATGGTTTCGACTCTGCGGGCGGTAGTGCGCCTGAGATGGGTTGACGCTTATGTTCGATTCGCTTTCCGACAAGCTCAAAGCAACGCTGCGAAACCTCGCGGGCAAGGGACGCCTTACGCCCGAGGCCGTCGATGGCGCGTTGCGCGAGATCCGGATGGCGCTACTCGAAGCCGATGTTAACTATAAGGTAGCAAAGGACTTCGTCGAACAGGTCCGCATCAAGGCTGAAGGCCAGGAAGTCTGGAAGGGACTCAAACCCCACGAACAGGTCGTCAAGATCGTCTATGACGAGCTCGTATCGCTCATGGGCGGAACCTCGTCGCGCCTTGTATTTACGCGGCAGACGCCAAATGTCGTGATGATCGTCGGGCTCCAGGGCTCGGGAAAAACCACCTCGACGGGCAAGATCTCGCGCTGGCTCGCCGACAATCAGGAAAGAAAGCCGCTTCTCGTTTCGACCGATGTTTACAGGCCGGCCGCCCGCGAACAGTTGAAGATCGTCGGCGACGCAGTCGGTATTCAGGTTTTTGAGGCCGCCGGCCAGGACGATCCGCTATCGATCGTTCGTTCGGCGGTAAAACACGCCGGCGAGACCGGCCACGACACGCTTCTGATCGACACCGCCGGCCGTCTGCACATAGATGACGACCTGATGCTCGAGCTCGAGCAAATAAAAGCCGAAACGCGGCCCATCGAAGTTCTTTTTGTCGCCGATGCGATGACCGGCCAGGACGCCGTTCGCTCGGCTGAGACGTTTCACCAACGGGTTGGCATCACCGGGGTCGTCCTTACAAAAATGGATGGCGATGCCCGCGGCGGTGCGGCTTTATCCATCAGACAAGTTATCGGCCAGGCGGTAAAATTCGTCGGCGTCGGCGAAAAATACGATGCGATCGA
>CAZSOE010000034.1:7387-11696 GCA_964608335.1 uncultured Chloracidobacterium sp. | reverse complement strand
TCCGGATTCGGCCTCTCTGTTGAGAAGTTTGATATTCATCGTGGCTTCGACCAGCACGGTATTCGCGTCCAGTCGGTCAACTGCCCGCACCTGTGTTTGCCATTGCTCGGTCGAACCGGCTACGCCGCCGCCGAATCGGGCGATCTCGCCGGCGACGATCAGTGCGTCAACCTCGGCCTTTCGGTTCGCCTTGGCCGCGCGGTCGAAGTCGGCAAAAAATGTCTTGACCGAAGGTTCGCCCGCCGAAGAATGGTTCAAACGCCCGCGAAGGTTTCGCGCAGCGAGGCTGGCTCCGTATTCGGCATCGGCCATGATCGCCGCCTCGGCAAAGCGAAGGGCGTTCTCGTTCTGGTTCGCCCGGGCCGCGACCTCGGCCAGCCCGACATTCGCCCAGGCGATGCTCCGCGCCGAAGGCAGCTTCTCGTCAAGCACCGATCTGAATTCGCGTTCGGCCTCGGTCATTTTGTTTTGTGCAAGGAGCGAGCGAGCGACCAAGGTCCTCAGATCGTCGGCCCGCGGCAGGTCGCCGAGCAGTGTGCGCCCGAGCGTCTCGGCCCCGGCGTAATCGTGCTTGTCAAAGAGCCGCTTCACGGCGAGCACCGGGTCACTGTCCGTCGTCTCGCGCGGCGCGACGTCGTCAGAATAGTCGCTCTGCGGATAAAGCTTTTCGGCATCGACCTCGACGCGGGTTACGCGGTTCGGAGTACGAAATGCGACAAGGCCGTAATCCTGCGCACGTATCGTCGTAGGCGCGACAAGTCGCTCGCCGTTTGCCGTCGTCGCGGCCACGTCAACCGTCACATCCGCTCCGCCCGTGTTTCGCAGATTCACCCGCGTCTCGTCACCTTCGCGCTGCGGCAGGCCGGCGAGAAGGTTCATATCCGTGACCTGGTCAAAAAGGTAGTCGAGCAATGGCTTCTGCGCAGAAAAACCTGAACGCAACTCCGCGAGCGTCAGACTTCCGTCACCCGCAAGAGTTCGTATCGTCGTTCCAAATTCAGTCGCACCTACGCGACGTGCCAGGATCCGCCATACCATCGCACCCTTATTGGCGACCTGCGGATAATAAAAATCGTCGAGCGGCGACACAGTGCTCATCGGTGCATCGCGGCGCGAGACCGCGGCGTAGGATGTTCTCTGCCGCAGGCGCTCGACATCGGCCACATCCTTCCCGAATTTGCTTTCGATGAATTGTGTCGCCACGTAACGCGAGAGCCCTTCTGTTATCGCGCCGTAGCCGTCGTCATACACTGCGATCGAGCCGCCGAGCCATAGCTTGGCGGCAGCTTCCGCGATATTCATCGCCGTGAGCGAATCGATCTTCGCTCGCCGAAAGACACCCTCGTCGACGACCACCGCCCCGGCGCCGGTGAATCCCGCTCCGCGACGGCTCCCGACGATCCGCAGCGGGGCCGCAGGAGCCGCTCCGAACACACCCGCAGCGAAGGTCCTCGCATCGGCAAACAACGCAGCGAGTTCGGCCGCACGTCTTTGCCCTTCGGCCCCGACACCTTTCGGCACGAAAACGGTCACGCCGTTCGCCGAAACCGTCTCCCAGTTACCCGCGAGGAAAAAGGGTTGTCCATTCAACTTCTGATCGAACGCGCCTTCCGTCTCGCTTCCGCCGGTCGCAACGGACGATCCAGGCGCGCCGGCCACCTTGATCCGGAAAGGCGCAGAATCCACACCACGTGTGAAGTACCAGCTATTAGGCGTGGGATACCAAAAAGAGAGTGGTAGAAAATGCGTTCCGGCCGCCGAAACAGCCGCGAGCGCCGAGTTGTCTTTCAGCGTAAGTTTGTAGTCGACCGCCGCGGTGACAGCAGCTCCGGGTGCCGCGGAAGGAAACCTGATCGCGATCCGCTGAAGGCTCGTCGCCGGGGTGATCTTCTCTTCACTCTTCGTAAAGTCTGCCGACGCGCCATTTACTTGGACCGCAGTGACTTCCGCACCGGGCGAGATCCTGAGCGTCAATGTGCCGGCAGGCGAACCCGAGACATTAGCGATGCCGAGGACCGCGCGTATCACGACGCTTCGTGCCCGCTCGTCCTGCGGAAGAGTAACGTTAACGTCGTACTTCTGCACACGCCACGTCGCGGTCGCACGCGGCGGCTGAGCGATCAACGTGAGCGAGATAAACAGAATGAGGACGGCGATAAGGGCGAGCTTCATTGTTGATCGATGAGTTCGTGGATCGCTTTTAATTTAGCGAGCAGGTTTTCCAGTCTGGACAACGCCAACTGGTTCGGCCCGTCGCTTGGGGCCTTGGACGGGTTGTCGTGGACCTCCATAAATACCGCATCAACCCCGCACGCGACACCGGCCCGGGCAAAGTTTTCGATGTATTCCGATTGCCCGCCGGTTGCTTTCCCTAATCCGCCGGGAAGCTGCAAACTGTGTGTCACGTCGAACACCACCGGCACACCGAACGACCGCACCACCGGGAACGATCGAAAGTCGACGACCAGGTTATTGTATCCGAAGCTCGCTCCACGCTCGGTCAGCAGTATCTTCTCGCATCCGGCAGCCTGCAGCTTCTCGACGATATTCTTTGCGTCCCACGGGCTCAGGAATTGGCCCTTCTTCACATTCACGGCCTTGTCCGTTTTGGCCGCCGCCGTCAAAAGGTCGGTCTGCCGGCAAAGAAATGCCGGTATCTGCAGGATGTCCGCCACCTCGGCTGCCTTCTCGGCCTGCCAGGGTTCGTGAATATCGGTTATTACCGGAACGCCGACCTCGTCCTTGACCTGCGCGAGCACCGACAAACCAAATTCCATCCCGTCACCGCGAAAACTCTCGATCGAGCTGCGATTAGCCTTGTCGAACGACGATTTGTAGACGAGCCCCAAACCAACGTGCTTACAAATCTCAGTGATCTCCTGCGCCATAAAAAGCGCATGCTGCGCCGATTCCACGACGCAGGGCCCGGCGATAATAGCGAGACCGCCATCGCCAAACTTAACCGGTCCTACATCGAAAGACTGCATAGAGAAAATTGCCGCGAATGCACAGACTACCACAGATAGACAGACCCGGATTGTCCCCTTCGAGCGGTGCCCTGCTGCCGGATCTATTCGCCCGTTCCGATCTCTACATGGTCGGGCAACTCAACGTGCTTATCACTGGCTACGTCGTGTTCGAGGTTCTCCGAACGCAGCCGATTCTGCCACGCGGCGCGGACGAACGAATCGAAGAGCGGATGAACTGCGAGCGGCTTTGACTTGTATTCGGGATGGAACTGGCACGCGATGAAATAGGGATGTGTTTCCCGCGGCAGCTCGATGATCTCGACGAATTTGCCGTCGGGCGAAACGCCGCTGAAACCGAGCCCTTCCTTCTCGAGGACGCCGCGGTATTCGGGGTTGAACTCGTAACGGTGGCGATGGCGTTCGCTGATCCTTTCGGCACCGTGATAGACCTCGCGAGCGAGCGACCCTTCCGCAAGATCGCAATCCCATGCACCGAGTCGCATCGTGCCGCCGTACTCCTCGACATCTATCAGATCGCGCAGTTTGAATATCACCGGGAAAGGCGTCTCTTCGTTGAACTCTGTCGAATCGGCGTCCTTCAAGCCCGCGACGTTCCGCGCGAATTCGATACACGCCGTCTGCATCCCGAGACAGATGCCAAAATACGGCGTGCCCGATTTGCGCGCGTAACGTATCGCACGGATCATCCCCGCAATTCCGCGCTTACCGAAGCCTCCCGGCACAAGTATCGCGTCATAATCCTGCAGGTGATTCTCGAAATCATCGCCCATCAGGTTCTCGCTTTCGAGCCACGTGACATTGACGCGCAAATTGTTCGCGACACCGGCATGCACGAGCGCTTCGTTGAGCGACTTATAGCTGTCCTCGAGCTCGACATATTTTCCTACGATCGCGATGCGGACCGTCCCGGCGGTCGGATCCTTGATCGTGGCGACCAGCTCACGCCAGCGTTTGAGGTCGGCCGTTGGAAATTGTTCCTGCAAGTGCAGCGTCCCGACGATCAGGTCGTCGAGGCCCTGTTCGTGAAACGCGAGCGGGACTTCGTAGATAGTCGAAACATCAAGCGCCGAGATCACGGCGGTTTCCTGCACGTTGCAGAAAAGAGCGATCTTTTTGCGCAGGTCCACCGGCAGCGGCCGGTCACTGCGACACAGCAAGACGTCCGGTGCGATACCGATCTCGCGAAGCTCGCGTACACTGTGCTGCGTCGGTTTTGTTTTTAGTTCTCCCGCGGCGGCGATGAACGGCACGAGCGTTACGTGAACGAAGATCGCGTTATTGCGCCCTTCTTCATTGCCCATCTGGCGGATCGCTTCCAT
>CAZSOE010000034.1:5402-7287 GCA_964608335.1 uncultured Chloracidobacterium sp. | reverse complement strand
ATGCTCGATGCCGCCAGGCCCTTACCCAAACTCGAAACGACACCGCCTGTTACGAAAATGTATTTGGTCATAATATTTTGCGGCTCGGCCGCTCTATTTGCGGAAAAGCTTGCTTTTCCGTCGCCCTCGCAATAGTTCCCGCGGCTTGCCGCCGCACGCGTCGCCCAGCAAACTGGCCGTCCGCTCACGCAGGTGGTTCTGACCCGTCGCCTTCCGCCTTCCCTTCACGTTTCTTCTTTCTAAACGTGCCGTCCTTCATCTGCATTCGCACTTCTTTAGACCGCTTGGCCGCTGGATCCGTTACATCGTGAAGGGCGTTCAACAGCGCGCCGGTGAAGGACGAATTCTCCATCGCGCCGCGTTCAAACTCTTCGGACGTGCGCGGCCGCGGCTTCGACAAGGCTCTCAAACCGAAGACGGCTCCCACGATGAGCAGAACAAAGAAGCCAAGACCTAACCAATCGCTCATATCGCGGTGAGGTCCTCCCAACCGTACACGACCGTTGGAAACCGATGCCCGTTTCGTTCGTGCATGTCGGCGGCGATAACACGGCCGCCCATCTTGTCATAAAAGTCGCGGAACGGATTTGCTTCGAACGTGTCGAGGCATACTGAACCATAACACTCGCTTCGCATTCGACGCAGGCATGAGCGAAAGAGAAGGCCGCCGAGCCCGCGGCGCTGAAACTCCGGCACAAGGTAAAATGAGAAGATACGCCCCTCATGCTCGAAGTTGCCTGTTTCCCGATGAGCATAGTCGATAAAACCGACGACGCCGGCTGCCGCTTCCTCTGCTATGAGCAGTCGATACGAATCCTCGTTCTCGGCGCGGCGGGCGGAAAAAACCTCCGAGCGTTTCTCGACCGACAGGCCATCGAGATATTCATCAGGCAGAAAATCGCTATACGAACCGCGAACCGACCGGACGTATGCCTCGGATATCGCGGGAAGATCCTCGTTCGTGCCCGTGCGAAATATGACATTTGGGAACTCGATCGCAAGTCTCACGCGGTCGAGGTCCTCGGCCGTGTCAACGCCGATCGAGGTTTCAACCGCATCGACGACCCGGATCGTTGCCCCGTTCTCTAGCGCGCGCAGTTGCTCCAGCGACTCGAACCTCTCGAGCGGCGTCTGCGGCAGCTTTGTGAACTTCAGCAGATATTCACGGCGGTAAACATAAAGACCTGTGTGTTTTCTATAGTTCTGCCAAAGCTCCGGTTCGTTCTCGAGCGCTTGATTCGGATCGCCGCCGTAACGCAATGAAGCATCTCGCGGAAACGGCATCGGTGAACGCGAAAAATACAACGCGCGACCGTCCTCGGTGACAACGGTCTTGACGACGTTAAAGTTCAGCAGCTCGCCATGCAGGCTGGTCAGCGGCTCGCAAACGGTGACCATGTCTGCATCGCCGCGCACCATTGTATCCACAGCGCGATCGATAGTCTCCGGCGAAATAAGCGGCTCGTCGCCCTGCACGTTCACAATGATCGAGCCCTCGGGCAAGCTCGCGGCGACTTCTGCTATGCGGTCGCTGCCCGAAAGATGGTCAGCCGATGTCATGACCGCCTCGCCGCCGGCCGAAGTTACGGCATCGACAATCCGCTGATCGTCCGTGGCAACGATCACACGATCGATGGTCTTCGCTTCCTGGACCTGCGCCAGTGTGTGAAGGACCAGTGGTTTCCCTGCGATCTCGCGCAACATTTTACTCGGCAGCCGCGTGGACTCGTAGCGTGCCGGGATGATCGCGATCACTTGTTGTTCAGGATCTTGACCGTGAGGCTTCACGGGACTATAGATTACCCGTGCCGGAGTTCGGGCGCAAGCCGGAGCGAGCGAATTTGGCACTTTACGCCGCTTTGTTACACTCCTGACTGGTATGCAG
>CAZSOE010000034.1:0-5392 GCA_964608335.1 uncultured Chloracidobacterium sp. | reverse complement strand
AGAAGAACGTAATCAAGCCGCCAGGAGCGAATTTGGCACTCTGAGACGCTTTGCTACACTCGTTGACTGTATGCAGTTCGAAGAAAAGGCCGCCGAAGAGCTATCTCACCTCCCTCTGCCGGAACCGATCACCGAGATGATCATTCACACGCCGGACGATCCGCCATGGAATTCCGGTGTGGCGTTCGCCGTATGGGTGCTGAGCGTGCTGAGCATTTTTGTCTTCCCGGCGCTCCTGCTGTTCCCGTATCTGGCTACGTTCGAATTTGGCGAAAACGCGGAAATGGTCGAGTTCGTCAAGACCAACCCGACCGCGGTACTCCTGCAGGTTATCGGTGTCGTGCCGGCGCATATCTTCACTATTTTTCTTGCGTGGCTGGTCGTCACGCGAAATCGAACGCTTCCGTTCCGAAAAGGGCTCGGCTGGCACTCGGGCGGTGCCCGTTGGTGGCATTACTGCGTCATTCTGGGCGGTTTTTTTGTAACGGCGTCGATCGTGCTCCACTTTTTCCCCGAGACCGACCATGAGATAAATCGCATCCTGCGGACTTCGCGGGCCGCGGTCATCGTCGTGGCGATACTTGCGGTCGCGACCGCACCGATCGTTGAGGAGGTCATCTACCGCGGCATCCTCTACTCGGCCTTCCAACGAACGTTTGGGATGCCGTTGGCCGTGATCGCGGTCTCAATGATGTTCGCCGGCATCCACTTTCCTCAGTATTACCCGAGCGTCGGCCCGATCCTTCTTATCACACTGCTCAGCTTCACGTTGACATTGCTGCGCGCGCGAACAGGCAGCCTCCTGCCGTGCATCATTCTTCACCTCCTGTTCAACGGCATTCAGGCAGTACTCCTCATTGTCGAACCGTGGATCGCTTCGCCCGCGAAGACCGCCGAGGCGGCGATGTTCATCGCAAGATAAAGGGCGTGTCAGCCGAAGCCGCACGCCCTGGAGGATCCGCCCTCTGGGGAACCTAGTTACCGTCCTTCTTGACGACCGCACGTACCGGCTCAGATGGCGGAGGCGGTGGCGGCATGGTAACAACTGTTGGAGCCGACGACGGCGCCGGTCTCACCGGCGTTGTGTCCATCGGAAAACCATCGTTTCTAACTACCCTGATCGGTTCTCGATCAGTTTCGACCTTCGAGTATGGCGGCGCCGTGCGCGTCACGATCCCACCGCTGCCCGGGTCGCCGCCCGTGACCACTTTCGAGGGCCCCGTTCGCACCGGTCCACCAGTGATCACAGGGGTGCCGGTCGTCGGCGGATTATATACAGCCGGGGGCAGATTGTACCAATAGATACCAGGGCCGTACCCGTAACCGTATGGTGAATTCCAGCCGTATCCGAACGGCAGGAAGCAATGCATCCCGAACCGCGGGTTAAAGACCCATAGGCCGAACGAATCCCAAATACCCCAGTGTCCGGCGAAGAACGAACTCATCAATGAGTTTCGGACCTCGCGATTTTGCAGTGAAGCGGTCATTTTGGCGAGGTCCTTGGCGCGCGTCTTGCTCCACTCGGCAAGGTCGTCCCGCTTACCACGGTCGAACTTTGCCACAACAACGGCCTTCCCGTCGATAGTGCCCGTCCGGCCTTCCTTGACCACGGTCGTTCCCACCATCGCCTTGCCCTCGGTAACGGCCAATATGCCCGAGCCGTCCGCCGCAAGGTCTATACGATAAACGCCCGATTCGACGATGCGGACCTTTCCTTTCGGCAGGAAGAGCGAAACGGTGAAATCATTTGTCGCGAAGACCTCGAACATCGCACTGCCGGAATCGAGCTTGATCTGCAGATCGTCCAGCGATGTCGTTTTGAATTCTGCTGTTGAATTCGAACCCAGCCGCAGGTACGAGCCCGGATTGAGCAGCACCTCGACACGGCCGCCGGCGCCCGTCGTCACCTTGTCGCCAATGCTCAGCCGGTCGCCCTTGATCAGCATGCCGCCCGAGCCGTCAAGGCGTGCCACGGTCACGGGCCCTTCGGCGTGGTTAATGCCGCCGGCTTTCGCCGAGATCAGGTATTTGCTGGCTGCCGAGACCGTTCTCGGTCCCTCCTGTGCCGCGACGAGACTCGCGAGCAAAGCCACAACAGCGACCAGATACAATGACCGGGCCCTGGACGTCTTCATAACTTTTCTCCTTGGGAAGAGCTTGGTTGACTATACCGCTAATCCCGTGGAAATTCAATCAGTTTCGGCGACGCTTTTATTCCCGCATTTCGGAACAACCTTTTGCGTTCGTCGTTTATCTAAGTAGATGCCCGGCAAGCTTGGCCGGGTGCCCCAGAAAGCATATGGCAAGTTTCCGTGACCCCGATCTTTGCTTTGCACCGCTTGAGGTGATTGAGCGTCTGTTGCAGATACGCGAAGAGTTGGGCTACAGCCAGACGATCTACCTTGACAGGTCGCAGGAGCTGACGGACTTTCTCGATGCTTATGGGTTTGATATCTACGCTTTCTCCACCGGGAACGATAAGATCAGCTACGATAAATTCTCGACGCCGGTCGTGCCGGGTGGCGATACGCACCACAGCTCGCTGACAGCGCACTAAGTTTCACTGACAATAAGGACGCTCGGGAAAAGAGGTCAAAAGTAAAAAGTCAAAAGGCAGAGTCGGCATCCTCTGACTTTGCCTTTTGACTTTTTACTTTTGACTTTTTATCTCATTGTGCTTTGACAATAAACAGCGTTCCGTCGTCGTCGAGCGACTTCCTCTCTGTAAAGTCGGCGATCCCTTTCCGAATGTGATCGATCAGGCTGCGGGCCGGAAGATGTATGCCGTCCAGCACCCGCGTCGCAAGCCGCTGAGCTCCGTATTCCTCGCCGGCCGGATTTGCCGCTTCGGTGATCCCGTCGGTGTAAGCGACCATCACCTGCCCTTCTTCAAACCGGATGAAGTGCTGATGGTAATGCTGCTCCTCGAACATCCCCAGCGGAATATCGCCGTACTCGACATAACGGAATTCACCATCGGGCTTGATCAGCAGCGGCGGGTTGTGACCGGCGTTCGAGAAAACGAACGTACGATTGGTCGAATCGAGGATCCCGTATATCGCCGTGATGAATTTATTGTCGTCGATCGATTCGTAAAGAAGGTTGTTGAGCTTAGAGAACGCGATATGCGGAGCGTAACCGACCTGAACACTGGATCGGAGGCTTGCCCGCAGAAAAGCCATCAGCAATGCTGCCGGAATTCCCTTTCCGACCGCATCCGCGACCACGATCCCGATCTGGTCGTCGAATATCCTAACCCAATCGTAGTAGTCGCCCGAGACCTGCTCCGTCGGAAATACGTACGCGCTGATATCAAACCCCTCGACGGTCGGGTCGCTCTCCGGAAGCAGCTCAAGCTGCACCTGCCGCGCGACCTCAAGCTGGGCCTGGATGCGTTTCTGCTCGACGACCTGTTCGTGAAGGCGAACTTTCTCAATGATGATCGCGACCTGCGACGCAAGCATCTGCGCGATCGACAGATCGTCGTCCGTGTATGCGTTGACGTCGTCGCTCTCGAGGTCAAAGACACCGATCACGCGGTCGTTCGAAATGATCGGCACCGCCATTTCGGACCGTGTCCGCTCTCGCGCCTCAAAATAGCGCGGATCTTTGCTGACATCCGGCGACACTATCGCCCTGCCGGTCTGCGCCACCGTCCCGAGAAACCCTTCGCCCATCTTCAACCGCGGCTCGATCAGCTCGAAGCTTATCTGGTAACCGCGTATGGCCTTCGATTTGAAGACATACGGGCTCTTGCGGTCTGCTCCCGGCTCGATCAGATAGATGCCCGCCGCATCGTAAGGAATGAGCGAGCCAAGCGTATCCATCACGAGATTCAGCACTTCGTCGAGGTCAAGCGAGCGGCTGATCGTCTTCGTAATGTCGTGCAGCATCCGCAGCTTGTCGACCGTCGAAAGCTTCAGGCGCGCTTGCTTGGTTTGGTGGTCGTTGTGCGGCATCCGTCGCGAGTGATTATAACCTATCCCGCCTCACGGTCTCTCTGCATTAACTTGTATTCACCCCAAAGACGCGAGATCTTGATGCGGAATTCGACCAACGCCCGGCTAACGTAGAAGTGCCGGGCGATCTCGTATGACGTTCGCCCCTCGTTCACCATCCGCTTGAGCGCCGTGTACGGAATAAGCGCGGCCGCACCTGTGCCGTACGCCTCTTCCTCGATCGAATGGTTGTATTCGCGAGCGTTGACGCGGCCCTGGCGATCGGTCGTTTTGATCGCGAGTTTGCTTGGTTTATGACCGAGAAAGACGTGGCTGATCTCTTCCATCAGCGTGGCGTTGTGACGATTGCGTCCGTGTGTGGGATTGAGAATGATGAGCTTGGATCCGTCGGGCAGCCTCTGCGAGGCCGCCCCGCCTGACCACGCATCCTTGCCTTCCCCGATCAACTGCTCGCGCGCGTCGTCGCTCAACCCCTCGATCGCCTCCAGCGGAACTACGAGCAGCCGCGCATACCGGGCCAACTTGAACGGGTCAAGCCGCTCGTAGTCGTGCTTGAGGCCCGCGAACTCACGCAAGCCTCGCGCCCGTATCTCGTGATGTCGGCCTTTTTGTGTCGGGGGAAGGTCGTTGGTGTCCATCAACGGCGCTTTAAGTCGTCCAGATATTGAGTAGCTTGGCACCGGTCGCCGCAAAATCCTGTTCGTTCCGTGTGACGACAGTCAGATCATTCACGAGGGCAGTCGCGGCGATGAGCGAATCGATCACCGAAAGTGGCTTTCCCGCCCGTTCGGCGGACGCCTTGACCAACCCCCATCGGTCGGCGACCGCAACCGAGATCGGCAGGACGCGCTCGCCATACCTGTCGATCATCTTGCCGAGCCACGCTTCGAGTTCGGCCCTGCGTCTTGACGGTCTTAACTTTGCCGTCCCTTTGCGGATCTCGCCGATCGTAAGAACGCTGAGAAACAAAGAGTCTTCGAGCTGATCGCCGACCCACGCGACGACTTGCGCGTCCGGGTCCTGCTTGAGGAACTCCGACACGACGCAAGTATCCAGAAGGAAGCTCATCGTTCGCCGTCAAGTTCCGGATCGCCGCGGCCGGTGTCCATGTCGCGGGTAAGATCGAGATCGATCCCCGACCCATGGGCCGGGTTGTCGAGCATCATCTCTACGAGGGGCTCGCTCCGCGAAGTAAGTCGTTTGTATTCATCAAACGAAATTACCACCGCCGTTTCGGCCCCATTCTTAGTAATTACCTGCGGCTCGCCCCTTGCGGCAGAAGCCACCACATCGCTGAACTTGTTTTTGCCCTCAAAGACAGAGATCTTTTTCATGCCTATAGCTAGCCAGTCTAGCTAGCTTCTAGCTTATCGAAAATCGCCCCTGCAAGGCAAGGAAAACTAGACCTCTTTGAACTCCGAATCCACGTCTTC
>CAZSOE010000033.1:0-11745 GCA_964608335.1 uncultured Chloracidobacterium sp. | reverse complement strand
TTTTTCGGGTCGAGTATTCGGACTCGGCGACCTCGACGCTCGGTCAGGGCCTTTTCGAGCACGTCGCGATCGGCAAAGTCTTGCGGCACGTGGATCTCGAGCGGAACGTAGTCGGTCGCGTAATATTGGGCCAGAACCTCGCCAAGGAACTCAGACGCGTCGAAGGTGTCGTCGGGCTGCAGGTCTTCCCAGAAGAATTCGCGGCGGCCGACGATCCGGCCTTCGCGCATCGTAAAGAGCTGGAGAGCAAGCCGTTGGCGCTCGCGGTAGAAACCCACGATGTCGATGTCCCGTTCGGCTGTCGTCGCCATCTTCTGGGTCTCACCAAGGGCAAGAACGGTCCGGTGGAGATCGCGGTAACGCGCCGCAAGCTCGTATCGGCCTTCGTCCGAGAATTGCCACATTCGCTGTTCGAGCGACTTGGCAAGCTCCTTGTTCTTGCCTTCGAGCAGGCTGCGGACGTCAGCCGCGGCTTCCTGGTATTCGTCCTGAGTGCACAGGCCTTTGACACACGGCCCGAGACAGCGTTTGAGGTGATATTCGAGACACGGACGCGGTAGTTTACCGTCGATCTCTATCTCGCAGGTGCGAAGCTGGAACGACCGGTTGATCAGGTTGAGTGTGTTGCGGGCCAGGACCGCCGGCAGAAACGGCCCGTAATAATGCGAGCCGTCGCGAACGATCTTGCGAGTGACGACGACCTTTGGAAAAGGCTCGTTCGTTAGTTTCAGGTGCGGGTAGGATTTGTCGTCCTTTAGAAAAACGTTGAATCGCGGCCGATGCTTCTTGATCAGATTGGCCTCGAGAACAAGCGCCTCGACCTCGTTATCGACGACGATGAACTCGAAATCGGCGATCAGCTTGACCAGCTGCCGGGTCTTTGGATCCTGGTTCCGGCTGGCGTGAAAATACGACCGAACCCGATTCCGCAGGTTCTTTGCCTTGCCGACGTAAATGATCTTACCCGCTGCGTTGCGGTGAATGTAAATTCCGGCATTCGTGGGTAGGGTTTTGAGCTTTTCGGCGACCGTCACAGGTCTATTCTAGCCGACCTGCGGAGAGCGTTGAAAATGAGCCGAAAACCAACAGACTCTGCTATCCTTTTACTTGGAACTTTTGGCTTTTTGGCCTCGTAAGCCTACATTGACAAGGCGAGGCCGCAGTTTTGAGCCTCAAACGAGGGGCCGGCAAGAGAGGGAGGATCTTGGAAGCTTTAAAGGCTGTGACCGAGTTAGACGGTGCGGAACTCGTCAAGCGTGCTCGCGGAGGCGACGGCGCGGCGTGGGAGGATATCGTCTCGGCGTATTCGCGGCGGATCTTCAATCTGGCCTACCGGTTCACGTCCAGCGTCGAGGCGGCCGAAGACCTGACACAGGATGTCTTTATCCGCATTTATCGCACCCTCGACCAGTACGACCCGAAGCAGGGCGACCTTTCAAACTGGCTGATGCGGCTCGCACGCAATTTGATAATTGACGATTATCGCCATCGGCAGCGGAATCCGCAGAACACGATGGCCGACGCGGTCGATGACCATTCATATCATCTCAGAGCTGCCGGGACCTCGGCCCAAAGGGAAATGGAGCGGAAGGAACTGGCCAGCCAGGTGCAGGAAGGCATCGACAAGCTCCCGACCGATCTCAGAACATGCGTCATCCTGCGCGACATCGAGGAGCTGACATATCAGGAGATCGTCGATGTGCTAAAGATACCCGAAGGAACGGTCAAGTCGAGGATCAATCGCGGACGGATCGAGTTGGCAAAGATATTGAGACGGATGAGAGTGGTGACGATTTAGAGTTGAGCATTGAGTATTGGAATCCGTAAAGAGGGGAAATGATCGCACTTATAGCCGACATAGTTTTCAACACTGGCTTCGAGGCGGTTATTTGGCTTTTGCAGCGTTCCGATCACCCGAGAGTGAATAGATGACGAGGATTCAGGACCAGACCATAAGCTGCTCGCAGTTCGAAGAACTGATGACCGAGTATCTTGATAAGACGCTCGATGGGGGCGTCAACACAGCCTGTGCCGAACACGCTCTCGCCTGCCCGCTTTGCCACGCTCTGCTCAACGAAGTAAAGGAATCGATGGACGCCTGCCGCTATATCGCGGCACCCGAAGGGCCCGTTGCCCGGCTAGAAGCCCGCGTTTTGCAGGCGACGATGCCTGAGGCGGGAATGACTTGTGACGGTTTTGAGAGCTATTTGACCGATTACCTCGACGGATTTCTACCTGCTAACGCGTTCCACCGCTGGGAACGTCACGCGGCCCGCTGTACCGGTTGCGAAGACCTGCCCGGAATGGTCGTCCGTTCTATCGCGGCTTGTTACACGTATAAGATGGACGAGCTGCCCGTTCCCGCGGGGCTAGAGCAGCGAATTCTGAATCTTACAAGCGAATTAGGACTGCCGAAGGCAGCGAAGGCTTCGTGGGCTTCGTGGGCTTCGCGTGCCGGCGAGTGGGTCAAGGAATTTCGTTGGCCGCTGCCAATCCCGCAGCTCGCACCGGTTGCGATGCTGCTGATGTTCGCGTTCCTGGTTTTCAGCCAGACAGTTTCGGCAGATGGCACGCTTGCCGGTGTTTACCAGAGGAGCGTTGAGCTTGCGGGCCAGACGTTCCAGCAGAGCGCCGACGCGCTTGCGGGCAAGCCGGCGGCCGTCGATCAGCCGGCAAGCCTGGAACCGGTCAACGGCACGTTCGTCAACGAAGAGGAAAAGAAGTAAATGAATTGTTCCTATCACGTTCAGAATGCGGCAACGGTCGGGTGCAACGGCTGCGGACGCCCGCTCTGCCCGGCATGCGACCATCGCATCAAGGGCTTTCCGTTCTGCCAGGACTGTATCGTGGTGGGCATCGACCTTTTGAGACAGCAGAACCGATCGGACAATATTCCTTTCGTCCGGCGTCGGACCTCGCCGTTCATCGCTGCCGTACTCTCATTGATCTGCCCGGGTTTGGGCGCGGCGTACAACGGCCAGACGGTCAAGGCGCTGGTCTACTTCGCGGTGTTTGCCGGTCTGTTCCAGATGGCGGTGTTGACGAGCGGAGCTCCGCTTTTCGTGCTCGGGTTCATCGGGATGTGGTTCTTTGCGGCGGTCGACTCGTGGCGCACCGCTCAGATCATTCGTTCGGGCCTGACACCGGACGTTGCCGATGACATACTGGTTAAACGGTTCTCGGGAAATCCTCGGCTCTGGGGGATCGTACTGCTGTGTTTGGGTGCAGCGTTTGTGCTGCAGCGGGTTTTTAACCTCGGGTTTTTGATGCGCGGCCTGGTGCCCCTGATGCTGATCGGCCTCGGGATATACATCCTTCGCGGCTACGTCTTCAAGCCGCGATCCCGGGACGTCCGATATGCCGGATCGCGGCCATCGACAAGTTTTGCCCTGACACACTCTAATTACAGCGATGCGGCCTACCGGCAGAGTTCTGAGTTTGCCGATCGGTCGCGCAGCGGCAGTTGGAGGGATATCTAAGGAGTCTTAAGTTATGTTGATGTGGGTAAAAGCAGGTTCTGTCATTGGCAGCCTCCTCGTCATTATCGCCCTCGTGATCGCCCTCTTGAAGGCGCTGATCGGCCTCGTCGGCTTTGTCGCCTTTGCGCTCAAAGTCTTGATAGTCCTAGTGTTTATCGGCGTTTTCGCCGGAGTTGGCTTTATGGTGCTGCGTTCCTGGCAGGAGAGCCGGCGAAACAAGGCCTGAAGGCGCCCAAAGCAAGTTTATACCCTCTATAAGCCGCGATTGTGGTACCGCATTCGCGGCTTGCGTTTTCCACAGGGTTATGGTTCCATAAGATATTCCATTTCCTTGATCTGGAAATTTACAAGGTGGTTTTCCCACACTAACGAGAGTTCTCGGCAACGTCATTACTCTTGTTGTTAGGTTTCGCGTTAGTCTTTTCAAGGCTATTCTTAGCGTGATTCCAAGTACCGAGACGTTGGTTTTTCGGTGCGCAAGATCATTACGAGGAGCTTAAAAGCATAATTCAGAAAAACGACAAGGCGTACGCTTTTGTTTTATCGCATTCATCAAAAAAAGGAATTTATATTAAACGAGTCGAGATCTCGAAAGGCATTCTGCATTTCGGAACTCTTGGAATTTTTCTCCTGCTGAGCATAACTGGATTGACGCTCGGCACGATCGGTGTATTTAAGAATCCTGCAATAATAGAAACCGTTTCCAATTCGTCCTTCCTAAATCAGATCAAAGCCGAACCGGCAGCGGAACATATACAGACACAGCTTCCAACGGACGCGAACGACCTTGCATTCAACAGCGGTGGTCCCGAAGAGGACAACGAGGCCGACGGCGAGAACACTGAGCTGGAAGCACAGCTCCGGCTGATCTCGACCAACACCGATCCGGCTTTTTTGCCGACAATGTGGGCGCATCTCGGCAAGATCAATAACGAGTTTGGTTTCAGACGCAATCCGTTTGGTGGACGTGCATACGAGTTTCACCCCGGGATGGACATTGACGGCGAGCGAGGCGACCTTGTGGTTGCTCCGGCGAACGGGACGGTCATCGCCGCCGGCTATAAAGGCGGCTATGGCAATATGGTCGAGGTCGACCATGGCAACGGCCTGACGACCCGATACGGCCATCTTTCGAAGATCGAGGCAACCGTGGGCGATTCGGTCACGCGCGGCCAATTGCTCGCGTATGTGGGATCGACGGGTCGATCTACGGGTCCGCACCTCCATTACGAGCTGCGCCTCAACGACCGGCCGATCAATCCGCGGCACTTCCTGCCGCCCGAGCCGACGGATCTGAGCAAGCTTGTCAGGCAGTAACGGACGGGGGCAACCTTTTAACCAAAAGCGAGTCAAAACCTTGGCTCGCTTTTTTCGTAAAAGACTGGGCATTGTTATGTTTATCGAGAAGCAAGTCTCTTGAGGAGAATCTATGAAGATCAGGACCAATCCCTCTGTCGCCGCGGCGTTAATTGCCGCGCTAATACTTTCATCGTTCACCTTTGTCTTGGCCGACGAGGGAATGTACGCTCCGGGCCAGATCGCGAGCCTGCCGCTTGGCAAGGCGGGCATTAAGATCAAGGCCGAGGAGATCTACAACCCGGCCGGCGGTGGCCTCGCGGATGCGGTTATCAGGTTGAGCATCGGCTGTACGGCCTCATTCGTGTCGCCGGACGGCCTGATACTAACGAACCACCACTGCGGCTTCGACGCTCTGGTTTCGGCATCTACGCCCGAGAAGGACCTCGTTGAGACCGGTTTCAATGCAGGGAGCCGTTCGGGCGAGATCGAGGCGAAGGATTACTCGATCTTCATTACAAATCGCGTCGAGGACGTTACGGCGAAGGTTAGAGCGCGCACCGAGGGCCTTTCAGGCGATGCGCTCACGGCCGCATTGCAGAAGAATCTCACCGATCTGCAGACCGCCGAGCAGGCAAAGGCGAAGCCTGGTGCGCAGGTACGCATTCAGATGCTGAACAGCGGTTACTTTTATTACCTTTACGAGACGCAGCAGATCCGCGACATCCGAGTCGTTTACGCCCCGCCTCGGACTATCGGCGTATTCGGCGGCGACCCGGACAATTTTGAGTGGACCCGTCATACCGGCGACTACACGTTCCTGCGCGCATACGTCGCTCCGGACGGCTCGTCGGCCGCATATTCGGCGAACAACGTGCCGTTCAAGCCGAAGAAGTTTCTTACCGTGAGCATCGCACCGCAGAAGGAGAACGACGCGGTCTTTGTGCTCGGGTATCCGGGTGGAACGACCCGCTACCGCGAGAGCTGGTCGATGATCTACGCCCGCGATGCCAATTTTCCATTTCTCGAGCGGTGGCTTACGGAGCTGGCCGATACGCTGCGTGAGATCGGAGCAACGGACGAAGACAAGCGCATCGCGTTCCAGTCCGACATCGCCAATTACGACAACTCGCGCAAGGCGTTTGGCGGCGGGCACCTTCAGTTGAAGCGCGTCAACGCCGTACAGAAGCGTCAGGCCGAAGAGGCACAGCTCGCCACATGGATCGCCGCTGACCCTGAGCGCCGGAGCAAGTGGGGCAACGTCCTGCCGGAGATAAGGACGCTGTCCGAAGAGACGAATGCAGCCCAGAAGCGCGACGTAATAATGCGGCGGTTCCCGGACCAGATCTCGATGCCTGTCTTTGGACAGATCGTTGCGGCGGGGGCAGCGGTTAAAGCGGGTCGGCGGCTGACGGAACAGCAGCGCGGGGCGATCGCCGAGGCGCTAAAGGACCGTGAGCCGTACTTAGAACGCGAGATGCTCAAGTTCTTCCTGCGCGACCTTGACGAGCTGCCCGCCAACCAGCGTTTCGCCGCCGCCGATAAGAAGTTCGGTAGCGAGACGACGAAGGGACGACGAGAGATCGAGGCTGCGTATGCCGAACAGGTCGCAACGGGCGAATTCACGAATCCGGCCAAAATAGCCGAGCTTTATTCGCTCTCGTGGGCCGATTTTCAAAGGCAGCATCCGTTCGCGGCAGGCGTGGTGGATGAAAAGGCAGCGCTCGCAGCCCGCACGGCCAAGTTCAACGCAAACATCGACCGTCTGCGTTTGCCCTATATTCAGGCGCTGACCGAGATGAAGCGGATGCCGCTCGTTTATCCTGACGCAAACTCGTCACTCCGCTTCTCGCATGGCTACATCAAGGGCTACCAGTCGCGCGAGGCTGAGCTTCGTTTTCCGTTCACGACGATCAAGGGAATGATCGAGAAGGACACGGGCGTAAAGCCGTTCGATGTGCCGCAAAAGTTGGTCGATCTGCAGAACGCACGTGATTTCGGCCAGTATGGCGAGGGTGACAGCGTCGTAGTCAATTTCCTATCGACGACCGACATCATCGGCGGCAACTCGGGTTCGCCGATCTTCAACGCCCGCGGCGAGGTCGTCGGCCTCTGCTTCGACGGCAACTTCGAGGGACTAGGTAACGATTTTTACTACGACACCGAAAAAACCGCACGATCTCGGTCGATCTGCGTTTCGTGCTGTTCGTCACCGAAAAGTTCGGCGGTGCAAAATGGATCGTCGACGAAATGAAGGTCGTCGGGAAGAAATAGGAATTCGCCCGCAAAATACGCTAAATAACCAAAAGGAAGAAGCAACTTCTTTTTCGTGTCTTTCGCGTATTTAGCGGGCAGTTTTATTTCTGCGAGTAATCCAATCGGATCGAGTTCATATAACGGAGGAGGACTCGTTGGCGGCGGGTGACACGTTTGCGGTTCTTTTCGGGGTTGAAGACGTTGAGCGGCGATGGGATCATTGCGGCGAGGAACGCGGCTTCTTCGCGGGTGAGGTCAGACGCGCTTTTTTTGAAATACACGCGTGAGGCGGCCTCGGCGCCGTAGACGCCGTCTCCCCATTCGATGACGTTGAGGTAGAGCTCAAGGATGCGCTTTTTTGAGAGGTAGCGTTCGAGATACCAGGTGTAGACGGCCTCCCGGCCTTTGCGCAAGAAATTGCGGTCCTCGGAGAGGAAGAGATTTTTTGCGAGCTGCTGCGTGACGGTCGAGGCACCGCGGCCGAATTTTGGCATCGGCGGTATCCAGTCGTCTTCGCTCGGCATGCAGTCCTTCTTTGGCGTATTGGTGGCCTTGGCCTCGGCGGCACATTCCTCGCGGGCCTCCTTCTCGCCCTCCTTCACGGCCTCGTCCCAGGCTTTTTGTATCGCGTCCCAATCAAAGCCGTTGTGCTCAAAAAAGCGCGAATCCTCGCCCGCAAGCACCGCGCGCTGCAGGTTCGGCGAGATCTGTTCGATCGGCGTCCAGAGCATGAACTTCCGCGGCTCGCGCCCCTCTGACGCCGCCTCGGATAGGCGATATTCGATCATCGACGAGGTCGTCGGGTTGTCGTTCCGCAGGCACGAAATGCACGGAAACGTGATCAGCTCGAAGAGAAGCCAAACGGCGAGTCCGCCGACGAAGACAAGAAAGAGAATTTTGACCCAATACCACATTCCTAATGGTGAATGGTAAATGGTGAATGGTGAATAAGTAAATAGTAGATACCCTATGGGCGGTGGTCGATCCGATTCCTCAATTCACCATTTACCATTCACCGTTCACCATCTACAATCGTAATCGTGGGCCGGTTCGACAATGTTGTGGCCGTTATTCTGGGCGGAGGTGCGGGGTCGCGGTTGTTTCCGCTGACGCGCGACCGCTCGAAACCGGCGGTGCCGCTTGGCGGGAAATACCGGCTTGTCGACGTGCCGATCTCGAACTGCATTAATTCGGCCATCACGCAGATATTCGTGCTGACGCAGTATAATTCTGCGTCGCTAAACCGTCACATATCACAGACTTACAGGTTTTCGAGCTTTTCGACTGGCTTTGTCGAAATACTCGCGGCCGAGCAGCGGCGCGACAGCCCCGATTGGTTTCAGGGAACGGCGGACGCGGTGAGACAGAGCCTGCCGCACCTGCGCGACTGGCAGGTCAAGACGCTGTTGATCTTGTCGGGCGATCACCTTTACCGGATGGATTACGGCAAGTTCCTAGCGCGGCATTTTGAGACGAACGCCGACGTGACCATCTCGGTCATTCCCGCAAAACCGGCGGACGCCGAAGGCTTTGGTTTGTTAAAAACGGATGAGCAGGGTCGCATAATCGAGTTTAGCGAAAAACCTAAAGGCGATGCTCTCGAGGCGATGCGCGTCGATACGACGCGGTTCGGACTCGAGCAAGACGAAGCGGACCGGCGGCCGTACCTCGCGTCGATGGGCATTTACGTTTTCGATTATGCCAAGCTTGTCGAGCTGCTGAACGAAGACACGACCGCGTTCGATTTTGGCGGCGAGATAATTCCGTCGGCGATCGACCGCTACAACGTGCAGGCGCACCTTTTTGACGGTTACTGGGAAGACATCGGGACGATCCGTTCGTTCTACGACGCAAATCTCGATCTTGCGTCGCCGCTCCCGAAGTTCAATTTCTTCGATACCGAGGCGCCGATCTATACGCGCAGCCGGCACCTGCCGCCGTCGAAGCTGCACGATTGCGAGATCGACAACTCGATGGTGTGCGAAGGCTGCATCCTCAACGGCGTGTCGGTCAAGAATTCGATAATCGGGCTCAGAAGCCGGATCGACAAGGGCGTCGAGATCGAGGATTCGATCGTGATGGGGTCGGATTTCTTTGAGTCGTTCGGCGAGATAAAGGCGAACCGCGACGCGGGTCGGCCGCATGTCGGCATCGGTGCCGGAACGATCGTGAAACGTTCGATAATCGACAAGAACGTCAGGATCGGCCGCGACGTCAAGCTCATCAACGCGAAGAAGGTAGAACATTTCGACGCTCCCGGCCGCTCGCACTACATCCGCGAGGGGATAATCATCGTTCCAAAGAACGCTGTAATTGCTGACGGGACAGAGGTTTAGGGCTTGTCGGCGCGTTTGGGGCGGATGAAAGCTTCACGCGAGCGAACGACAAGCCCGGGCCGTACGACTCGGACCTTTACAGTCGCTGCTCGACCCGCCACGCGGTCCTCTTTCGGATAAAACCCTATGCTGTAGAATTCGCGTAGCTCGCTTGCGATCTTCTGGTACGCTTCGGCGAGATTGACGAGGTCGTTGGCAGGATAGACGCGCCCGCCCGTTCGTGCGGCAAGTTCCGCAAGATACGCCTCGGCCTTCTTATACTCTTCCGGCGTCGTGCCCTGCGGGTTCGGTTTGCTCTTGAGAGGCGGCACGGGGAAAGGCTGCGGCGTGCTGCCGGGCACCGGCCTCGGGTGCGAGACAAGCGACCGGTTCTTAAGCTCCTGCACATCGGCAAACGTGTCGTACATCACCGGGTAGACGAGAGCATCGAGCTCCATCGCATCGTTGAGATTGGCGCGGTCGTCCGAGCGCACGCTCGACGTATCGACCCCGTCGGTGAAGAGGATGATCGCCTTGCGGCCCTCGATGCGGCGGAGGCGGCCGTTTATCACGCGATCGATCGCTTCGTAGAGGCTGGTCCCTTCGGAGATCCTTGTGCTGCGAATGGCCCGGTAGATCACACGCCGATCGGTCGTCGGCTCGCAGAGCAGATGGACCTCTTGATCGAAGGCGACGACCATCACCTTGTCGTCGGGACGAAGCTGATCGATAAACGCGAGGGCGGCCGACTGGATGTCGGCGATCCTGAACGTCGTCGAGTAACTCATATCGAGCACGAGAGCGACCGTGAAAGGCGCCGTCTCGTTCGAGAAGTACGCGATCTCCTGTTCGACGCCGTCCTCGTAAACTCTGAAATCGTCACGCGTGAGCCCGCCGACAAAGCGGCCCGTCCGGTCCATCACTCGCGCCGGCACCGAGACAAGTTGCGTGCTGACCTTGATAACCTCGCCATCGTCGATCACGTCAACCTTGGGCTTGGGCGTAGGCGTCTGCGCACCGGCCGACGCCGCCACGGCAATGAGGCAGAAAAGCAGAAACGCAGCTTGGCCGAGCGGTCTCATAGAACAATTCTAGTTTAGGATGCCGACCCGGCCCCGGAAAGATGCCGTGGGAGGTTAAACGGACGTTAAACGCTTATTTCCCCGCACGCTGACCGACGATGTAGCTCGTCTTTGCCCGAACAACCACCTCGGGCCGCATCACGCGAATGCGGATCTGACGGCGCTCGCCCGGCGTCCCGGCCACTTCCGGGTAATAGCCAAGCGAATACTGCCGTCGAAGCTCCTCGGCGATGCCCGAAAAGGCGGCGTCGAGGTTGTACATCGTCTGGGCCTCGAATGCGCGGCCACCGCTGTTCTGCGCAAGCGTTTCGAGGTATTGTTTGCCGCGCGCGTAATCGCCCGAGCTCGTTCCGCCGCCTCTTCCGCCGCCCATGGTTACCGTGCCTCCGCGAAGGATGTCGGCAAGGATGTCGCCGATCGTTACACGTCCGCCCCGGCGGCGCGGGTAGTTGGTTCCGCCGCCACCGCCGCCGCCGCCAAAGCCGTCCTGGGAGGTATCGTACCGGATCGTGTAGAAGAGGGAATCGATCTCCTCGGTCGAGCGGAGGGTGTCGTCGTAGCCCGCCCGTCGCGACGTTGTATCAACACCATCGGTAAACAGGACGACGGCTTTGCGGCCCTCGATCCGGCGAAGATGCTGGTTGATGACGTAATCGACAGCCTCGTAAAGCCCGGTGCCTTCGCCGAAGCGGGCTTGTCGGATCGCATTCCGGAGCGCATAGCGGTCGCTCGTCGGCGAACTCAGGATGTGGACCTCGCGATCGAAGGAGATCACCATCACCCGGTCGCCGGGCCGAAGTTGGTCGACGAAAGAGATGGCGGCGTTATGGATGTCGTCCATCCTGAACTGCGTCGAGGGGCTTACATCGATCAACAGCACGACGGTAAAGGGTTGCTCCACCGACTGGAAATAATCTACCTTCTGCTCAACGCCGTTCTCAAAGATCTTAAAATCACGCTGCTGCAGGCCCGAGATAAAGCGTCCGTCGCGGTCGAGGACCGAGACCGGCATCGTGACGAGATTGGTCTCGATGCGGATCACGCCATCGTCGTCGTCCTTCGGCGGCGTCGGAGAAGCTGTCGCGCCGGGTCGATTTCCGCCCCGCAGAACCGGAGGCGTGGAGGTCGTCGTTTCAGGGTAGGGCTCGTTACGGATGATGGGCGGTGTCGCCGTCGGAACAACGCGAGGTCGACTGGAGCTATCACTCTGTGCGAGCAGGGGCGATGTAGCGCTGCCTACTAAGACAGCGATCAAGGCGATCTTTTTCATCCCGATTTTTCTCCGAGCAAAGTTGTGCCCTTGGGGAAAGCGCGCAC
>CAZSOE010000032.1:0-12110 GCA_964608335.1 uncultured Chloracidobacterium sp. | reverse complement strand
TCGAGGACCTGGGTTATTTCTGCGTTGATAACTTACCGCTGACGATGCTCTCGACATTCGGGCGGCTGCTGATCGCCCAGGACGGCCGGAGCGCTGCGATAAAAAAAGCCGCTCTTGTGATCAATATTCGCGAGCGGCAGTTCCTGGCCGAATTTCCGAGCGAGTTGGCGAAACTCGGTCGTCGAAATCTCTCGCCCTTTGTAGTTTTTTTCGAGGCATCCGACGAGGTGCTGCAGCGGCGGTTCTCTGAGACACGCCGACCGCACCCAGCCGATACGGGCAAGGGCCTCCTGGCCGCGATCCGGACCGAGCGAAGGGCCTTGCGGGATATACGTCGCTCGGCGGACCTGATCATCGACACTTCGGCGCACACGGTGCACGCGCTCCGTCGGCTGATCGTGCAGAAATTCAGCGGCAGCGATGACGGTGTGCCGCTAAAGGTCGAGGTGGTCAGTTTTGGGCACAAATTCGGGACGCCACCGCTTCTCGATCTCTTGTTCGACGTTCGCCACCTTCCGAACCCCTACTTTCAGCCTGACCTTCGGCATCTGAATGGGGAAGACAAGAAGATAATTCGGTATCTCAAGGACCAGCCCGAGGTGGGCGAGACCATTGCAAGGTTTACGGACCTCCTGCGTTATCTACTCCCACGTTACCAGCGCGAGGGAAAGTCGTACCTTACCATCGGGATCGGATGCACGGGCGGCCGACACCGCTCGGTCATGGTTGCGAACAGCCTGCGGGATGAGTTGAAGGAGAGCGGATTCGATGCATCGGTGTCGCACCGCGACATGCAAAAGTAGTGGAGTAATAGCTTATGGGCAGGATCGGCGGGGTTATCGTTTCGCACGGTCTGGTTGCGACGGAGCTGGTTAAAGCTGCCGAGCTGGTCGTCGGCGAGGTCTGTCACATCGCGTCGGTGTCAATCGGCTGGCATGACGATGTCGAGATCGCAAAGGGCGAGATCGAACGAGCCATCGCGAGTGTTTCGGAGGGGCGTGGCGTCCTTATTCTCACAGATATGTTTGGCGGAACACCGACCAACCTCGCGGCGGTCTTTCTAAAGGAAGGCGAGGTCGAGATCGTCACCGGCGTCAATCTCCCTATGGTCGTTAGACTCGCAGCTCCTGGACGAGAGATGTCGCTGGCCGAACTTGCCCGGGAAGTTGAAGCCGAAGGCAAAGAGGCAATAGTCCAGGCCGGGGCTCTCCTCGAACCGCACAAGATGCGGAAGGATGCCTGAACCGGGGCGACCCGTACGTCGTCGTCGACCGGTACCTCGCGCGCCAATATGAAACATAGAAAGATCGGTATGCTCGGTGTGCCCCTCGGATTCGGAGCGGCAAAGGCGGGCAGCGAAGGAGGTGTCAATGCGGTCCGGCATGCGCAGTTTCGTGGTCAAACCCTCGCCGACCATATTCGTGCGCTCGGATGCGAGTTTACAGATCACGGTGATGCTCAGATCGCCGTTCCCGACGAACCCGCGCCCTCAGAAGATAATCCAAAACATCTTGCGAGTTTTATCGCGTCCAGCCAGAAGATCGCCGAGTCGCTTAGTCGGGTACTGGACCGCGGCGAGATGCCTGTCATTCTCGGCGGCGACCACGCGATAGCCATCGCCACATTCTCTGCGCTTGCGACTCACTATCGCGAACGGCAGCAAGAGCTGGGGCTGATCTGGTTTGACGCCCATGCCGACATCAACACTCCCGAGACTAGTCCCTCGGGGAATATCCATGGTATGCCCCTGGCCGCGATACTCGGGCGCGGTCATCCCGCATTGACCGGGATCGGTGACTGGTCGCCAAAACTCAACGCCAGATATCTGGCCCACCTCGGAGCGCGTGATATCGATCCCGGGGAGCGTGAGATCATTGAGACCCTGGGGTTGCGAGATCAGTTCTTTACGATGAGCGAGATCGACCGTCGCGGCATTGCAGCCTGTGTCGAAGATGCTATCGCGATCGCCTCCCAGGCTTCCGGCGGTTATGCTGTGACGTTCGACGTCGATATGCTTGACCCCCGATTCGCTCCCGGTTCGGGGACGCTGGTTCGCGGCGGAGCGACCTATCGCGAAGCCCATCTGGCACTGGAGATCATAGCCGAACACGGTGGCATGGCATCGTTCGAGATAGTCGAGGTCAACCCACAGCTCGATCGGTCCAACATCACGGTCGAGCTTGCCTGCGAGCTGATACTTTCGGCGCTTGGAAAAACAATTTTATGAAGAAGCGAGTTGGCGTGATCTTTGGTGGCCGGTCCGGTGAACACGAGATCTCTATCCGTTCGGCGAAAACCGTGATCGAACAGATCGATCCCGAGAAGTACGAAGTCGTGCCTCTCGCGATCGATCCATCGGGCCGCTGGCTCGCTCCCGCCGAATCGCTCCGACAGTTCCCCGACCACACACAGAGCGTCTTCCGCGACCATCTGGGCGAGCCTCCGCACGAGCGGGTCACCCTTTCCGCCGACACCGGGATCGGAGGGCTCACGCTGGTCGATCACGGCAGAACGTTGCCGCTTGATGTTGTGTTTCCGGCGCTCCACGGCACCTATGGTGAGGACGGAACGATCCAGGGCCTGCTGGAAATGGCTGACCTTCCGTATGTCGGGTGCGGAGTGCTGGCCAGTTCATGCGGGATGGACAAGGCGTTTATGAAGACGCTTTTTGCCGATGCCGGCTTGCCGATCTGTAAATACGTTTGGTTCCTCCGGGATGAGTGGGAAGCTGACCGGGCACGCGTGATCAGTCAGGTCGGGGAGAAGTTGGGTTTCCCGTGCTTTGTAAAACCGGCCAATCTCGGCTCGTCGGTCGGTGTGTCAAAAGTCACGGGTCCCGCCGATCTCGGTCAAGCGATCGACCTTGCGGCCGAGTATGACCGAAAGATAATCATCGAAGAGGCGATCGACGGCCGCGAGATCGAATGTGCCGTCTTAGGCAATGAACGTCCGGAGGCAAGCCTCCCGGGTGAGTACATTATTCGAGATGAAGGAAAAAAGTTCCTCGATTACACTGAAAAATACTCCGGCACCGGCAACAACGAGTTCGTTGTGCCGGCGCCGGTATCCGACGAGCTGACGGCTCGCATAAGGCGGATGGCCATCACGGCCTTCAAGGCGATCGATGGATCGGGTCTGGCCCGCGTCGATTTCTTCCTGAGAAACGACACTGGAGGCCTTATGGTCAACGAGATCAACACAATGCCGGGATTGACCGACGCTTCGGGATACCCAAAAATGTGGGCGGCAAGCGGAAAGCCGTTTCGTCAGGTCATCGACGAATTACTTCAGTTGGCGATCGAGAGGCACGCAGACCGCACCCGGAACAAGACACGCAAGTGACGCCCCAGGGCCGTTCTTATCTGGGTGCGTTATAGCCTTTACGAGTTCGGATCGTGAGATTCGGACGAGCTATTCGGAGTTCGATCGCACGCCACTTACCGTCTCTCTTTACGCTCGACGGCTGGTACGCGAGAGTGTATTGCCCACCCAGTTCTTCGACGATCTGGCGAAAAGCATCGCGCATTGCCACGCCGCCCGGCGTGGGGATGTAACGGCCTCCCGTCTTATCGGCGAGATTCTTTAATACGCCACGGTTCTGGACGCCCGGTCGCCCGTTCGCAGGGGACATATCCACGGTATACACTGTCGCGTCCGCATTGAGCGGCCTTCCGGGCCGCGTCGGCCGAGCGCCCGCTGTTAGTGTCGGCTCCGTCCGAGAGGACGATGATCGCACGCCTTTTCTCGGCTCGCTTCGCTAGCAGCCCCGCAGCCATATAAACAGCGTCATTCAGGACAGTCATGCCTGCGGCCTTAAGATCGAACACTTGATCGCTTATGTCGCGACTATTCGAAAAGTCCTGGACGAGCTCGACCTTGCGATGAAAATTGTATATCGCGACGTTGTCGTCGGCTCGAAGTCCGCCGAGGAACTGGATGGCCGCCGACCGAGCGAGCATGACCCGGTCTTCCATGCTTCCCGATGTGTCGAGCAGAATTACGGCCGCAAACGGGGCTGACCCGGTTTCAAATGTGCGTACCTCCTGCTCTACGCCGTCTTCAAAGATGCGAAAGAGCCGCTGCGGCAAGCCACCGACCGCCCTGCCGGCCGGATCGGCAACGGATACGTTCAATACGACTATCGAAGAATCAACGCGGATCAGGTCGTCGTCATCCTGCGCGGCGACGACTGTGAACGCGGCCAGGGTGAGCAGGAAAAAAAATGTCCTGGATCCGGCTCTCATTATTCTGTGGTTACTTCGTGATACGAAGGAGGCGTGTGAGCTTGAGCAGAGCATTTGTGCTCTCGATTGCGGCGGCAGATATGCTAAACCGCGAAGTCTTCTTCAATTGATCAAAAAGGGAAAGCGTCATCGAACGAAGCGATTTGACGGCCTCGGCAGGAGAAAGGCCGGTTCGCTGGTCGTTGTCCTCGCCGTCGTCATCGCCGCCAAGATCTTCGCGGATCTTCTTGGCAAGCTTTTCAATATTTGCGATACGGGTAATTTCGGTGGACGACAGCCGGCCCGTCTGTTGAAAGGCCTTCTCAACCTGCTCAGAGAGTTTTAGAGCCTCCTCGCCGCGGGCGATCATCTGATTATATTCTTTCTTATCGCGTTCTATCCGCATCTTCTCCATCGATTCGCGGATCGACCGTGGGCGCTCGCTCTCGTCGTCCCCGGGCCGTCCGATCACCGTCGATGTCCGGTCCGGCGGAAGAGCCTGGGCGTGGCCGTCAAGGGCGATACCGACCATCAGGACCGTAACGGAGAGTATGATCATTGGACGGATCGACATATGGACTTACGGCTTATCGGAATCCTGAACCGGGGTCAGTGAATTCCCGGTGATCGTTTCGACTATCTTTACAAGCATTTCATCCTCAGCTAGACCCGAACTGCGAACCGTGACCCACTCGGCCATCAGCCCGTTGCCGCCGCGACCTTCAACCTTGGCGTTTACAGAGACGTTATTCTGAACGCCATCGATCGACTGCACTTCGATGGTCAGAGTGTACTGCGCCCGGGTCCACGGCGTATCGGGGGATTCCAGGAGCGCGTAACGGCCCAGCTCACTCGGCGTGACAACCGTCCCCTTGGCAAAAACGTAAGGCTGAGTAATGATGATGCCGTCCTTGAGGCGAGAAGAGGCTTCGTCCACGACAATCTTCTGCTCGCGGAGGACGCCGATGATCATTGTGACCAGCGCATCACGTCTCCCGGCAAGCTTATAGGGGTTCGGCAACCGGTCACGGACCTTGGTCTTGCCCTTTCCCCAATCGAATGACCGTGTGACATCGTTGCCGCGAGAAGTCACCTTGTTGCCGCTGTCTTTTATCGTCTGCGTCTGCGGATCGACGCCCTTCTGAGCTGCGATCGAAGAGGCCAGCAGAAACAAGACGACCACAAGAAAGGTACTTCGAGATGTCATAGTCAGACTATATCCCAAAAACAAGTATTACCGAAAGGATTTGATGAGTCGAACAGGCGATTCGTTGTGTCGGGCCTAAGGCTTGCCACGCTGTAATTGTCGCAGCATCGAGTGTTTCAGAAACGCGTGATATGCCGCGAAACGGGCTATGGTGAGGCCCGGAAAACCGTCAAGAAAGCCCGCCTTTAGGAAATATGTCGAAACGAATGCCGTCGGCCCTGCCAAGGCAGTCCGGAACAACGAGGTCCGCCGGCCCCGTTCAAACATCTGGCGGGCAGCGAGTGGGGCGTACCGCTCGCATATCATTCGATGATGCTCGTCCGTGCTGTCCACGCTGAAGTGGATCATCTCGCCCTTGAGTCGTGCGGGAGCACCGGTCTCAAGCCGAAAAGACTCATGCACGAGGTCGTCGCTCCACGTTCCGGCTCGCCGATCGAAGAGCCGTAACTGCCAGTCTGGGTACCAGCCCGAATGCCTTATGGGACGTCCCAGATAAAAAGATAGCCGCGGGATCCGGAAACCCCGCGGCAGTTTCGGTTCGTCGGCCCCAGCGATACTGGCGATCTCGGTAGCTAGTTCCTCAGAAACGCGTTCATCCGCATCCAGGCTGAAGATCCAGTCATGGGTGGCCGCGTCGGTCGCAAACTGCTTCTGCTTCGAGAAGCCCAGCCACGGTTGAACGATAACCCGGCAGCCCAGACTCTCGGCGATCTGGCGCGTTGTATCGGTACTTTCAGAATCGACGACGAGCACCTCGTCGGCCCAGGAAACCGATCTGATTGCATCGCCGATCTTGTTCTCCTCGTTTCCGGCGATGATGACCGCGGAGATCTGCATCACTTACGAATTACGGGTGAAATCCGTCGATGTCAACTCAACGCGTGCGATTTCGCCGCAGAAGGGCGGGCTCTCGTGGAAACTGGGTCGCTTTCGCTATCTTTGGATCGGTGACTGGACCTGAATGTTATTTGCCCGGAACGCCGTCGACGTTACACGCTGCAGATCCGCGATTGCCTTGTTGTAGTCCGTTTCGGCTCGGATCTCCGCGTTCCTGGCGTTGGTTAGGGCGTTCTCGCGTTGGAACAGCAGGAAGGTCGTCGACCTGTCGGCTTCGAGCAGCCGCCGTTCGCCTTCGAGCTGAATTTCGGCATTCTCACGCGCGCGGCGGGCAGTCAGAACCCGTTGTCGGTTTGTTTCGACGGCCTGGACGGCGTTTCGAACCTCAACGATCACCGCTTGTTCCTGACTGCGCAACTGCGTATCGAGCTGTCGCTGCTGTACGAGGGCTCCGTCGAGATTGGCCTTGGCCGTACGATTTCGAAACGGGAACGAGATCGTTACCCCGATCGAGTAGTTGGGCGCGTCGCTCCGAAACATATTCGCCATCGAACGATTGAACCCGCCAAACAAGAATCCGGGCGAGGCCGGGACCGTTATTGCCGGGTTCACTATCAGGGGCAGCCCTAGTGCGGCGCGCGTCGAGTTAAGCGAATTGAAGAGAAAGAGATCCTGGGTCCCCGTTAATAGAGTTGTAGTGAATGCCGAGTTCGTACCGCTCCTCGAGAGGCCGTCGACGGAAAATGTCGTATTCAGATCTATCTGCGGTTTTATCTGATTCTTGAATAGCCGAATGTCCTCGGTATTGATCTCTTTTTGAAGTTTGAGCCTTCGAAGCTCGAAGCGATTGTCCATCGCGTCCCGCATCGCAGCATCCAGGTCGACCGAATCGAGGGTGAACGCCGGCCTGTCCGTCGGAACGATCGTCTGGGACCATTCGGCGGAAAGAGGATCGCGAAGCAGGATCTGCTTGAGGGCGTTCTCGGCGATCCCGACCTGCTGCGTGGCGAGCAGTAGGCTGCCTTCACGGTTTGCGAGTTCGGTCGCGACCTCGGCACGTTCGAGTGGGGCCGCTGCACCCGCGTCGATCTTGGCTTCGATCTGCCGCAAGTTCTCACGGGCAAGGTTGACGTTGGCAACTTCGTTTTGCTGGTTGCGCAGTGCGAAAACGAGGTCCCAATATGCCCGTTGCGCGCTGGTTATTGTGGACGTTGCCTGAAGGCGAAAGTCCGCTTCGGTCTGTTCGAGTCGTTTACGTGCTATCAAGATCGCGTGCCGGCGGCTGTCGATGCGGAGATTTCGAAATAGGGGCTGGGTGTACGCAATGCCGAGACTCGAGGAATAGATCGCGCTCGTGCCACCGGTCACAGATCCTGACGTCACCTGCGCCTGGGCAAATGCGTTCTCGGTCCGCGTGTTGTTGAAGAAGAACTGATAGTTGCCGCCGCCACGCTCGATCAATCCCGCAAGATTGGCGTTTGTCCGGAAATCGTTTGTAGCCGTCCCGCCTGTGACCGAATTGCGGGTGAAGTTCGGATTTACGGTAAAAACCGGATCATAGGCCCCAAGCAGGCTACGCACCTGCGTTTCCTGGAACCGCACGTCGTCGCGCGAAACCTCGACGTCGTTGTTGCTCTGAAGGGCACGGCGGATGGCCTCTTGAAGAGTAAGCGATATCGGCTGCGCTGCCTGAACCCCAACGCGATTCAGGTCTGTTGGTGACCACGCGCCACGGCTGCTGGTGCCTGTCGATCCGGTCGTCTGACCGAGCACGGTCTTCGAAACTGGAGGCTCATCCTGACCGCGCACGCCAACAACTCCGACCAGCGCGAAGGCAGAGACGATCAAAAAGTGAAAGGCACGGTATCGCAAAGATTTCATTAAGAGGGTCTCCGGGGTTAAACACTTGATTCTATTAACTTCCCTGAAAAACTCAAAACCCTTACTACGACCTGAAAAATCTCTTTGTTTCAACTATCTGACCTCGTTCGCAATGTTGCGGCGCGGGCCGATTTTTGAAATCACGCTCTGTTTGAGTTATTGTCTAGAGTTTTGATAAAGGACGTTGATCTCGGAGGGTTTGCTATCTAATGGGTATTAAAGTTGGTATCAACGGTTTTGGACGCATCGGCCGAAATGTGTTGCGCTCCTGTCTCGGTGACACAGAGATCGATTTCGTGGCTGTCAACGATCTGACCGACACGAAAACGCTCGCTCACCTTCTTAAATACGATTCGGTGATGGGAAATCTCGATAACGAGATCACCGCCGACGGGGACGCGATAACGGTCGACGGCGATTCGTTCAAGGTGTTCTCGGAAAAAGATCCGGCCGCGATCGATTGGGCGTCGGTCGGTGCCGAGATCGTCATCGAATCGACAGGTCGTTTCACCAAGGCCGAGGACGCGGCAAAGCACCTCCGCGGCCCGGTCAAAAAGGTCATAATCTCTGCGCCGGCGAAGGGCGAAGACGTGACGGTCGTACTCGGCGTGAACGAACATATGTACGATCCCGCGACCCATCACGTCGTTTCGAATGCGTCGTGCACGACGAACTGTCTCGCTCCGGTCGCCAAGGTCATCCACGAAAAGTTCGGCATTAAGAACGCGTTGATGAACACGATCCACAGCTATACGAACGACCAGCAGCTCCTCGATCTGCCGCACAAGGATCTGCGTCGCGCGCGGGCGGCCGCGCTGTCGATGATCCCGACCTCGACCGGCGCTGCCAAAGCCGTCGCCCTGGTCATCCCCGAGCTGAAGGGCAAATTTGACGGTATCTCCGTGCGAGTTCCGACTCCGAACGTTTCACTTGTCGACGTTGTGATGAATGTCGAAAAAGAAACAACCACTGAGGAAGTCAACAAGGTGCTCAAGGATGCGGCCAATGAAGAACTAAAAGGCATACTTGCCTTTTCTGATGAGCCGCTTGTCTCGATCGACTTTAGAGGAAACCCCAACTCATCCATCGTTGACGCCGAGAACACCAAAGTGATCGACGGCACATGCATCAAGATCCTTTCGTGGTATGACAACGAGTGGGGTTATTCGTGCCGTGTCCGCGATCTTGTGAAATTTATGGCGGCCAAAGGACTGTAAGCTGACGAATGGGCAAGCGAACTATCAAGGACGTTGATATAGCGGATAAGCGCGTTTTTGTTCGCGTCGACTTTAACGTTCCGATCAAGGCCGGCGAGATCACAGACGATACCCGGATCCAGGCGGCCCTTCCTACGATCCGTTATGCCATCGAGCAGGGTGCACGCGTCGTTCTGGCTTCCCATCTTGGTCGTCCACTGAAGGACAAAAAGAAGGCTGAGGAAAGCGGTTCAACCTATGATCCGGACAAGTACACGCTGAAACCGGTGTATGAATTCCTGCGGCACCTGCCCGAGTTACAGTACATATCGGAGCGCGGCGACGAACCTGTCAGGACAAACGCCGAAGGGACGGCCCTCGGCCGTGCTGAGGTCAGGAACGATCGTGTGTTCTTTGCATCAGATTGCGTCGGTGCTGAGACCACAACCGGCGTTGAGGCGTTGCAGACGGGTGAGGTCCTGCTCCTTGAAAACCTCAGGCTTCATCCTGAGGAGGAAAAGAACGATGCGGATTTCGCAAAGCAGCTTGCGTCTTTCTGCGACGTGTACGTTAACGACGCGTTCGGCACGGCACACCGTGCCCACGCGTCGACCGAAGGCATCACGCATTTTGTGGGCGATTCTGTCGCCGGCCTGTTGATGGAAAAAGAGCTTGATTTCCTTGGCAGGGCACTGGATGCTCCCGAACGCCCGTTCGTCGCGATCCTCGGCGGTGCAAAGGTATCGGATAAGATCCCTGTCATCGAATCACTCATCAAAAGGCGTGTGGACAAGCTCCTGATCGGCGGGGCGATGGCCTATACGTTCTTCAAGGCCCTGGGCCTGACCGTCGGCAAGTCACTCGTTGAGGACGATATGATGCCGACGGCGCTGGAGACCGTAGAAAAGGCGAAGGCTGCCGGCGTCGAACTCATTCTCCCGACCGACCATCAGGTCGTCGATAGCTATGACCCGTTGAACTCCCGGAAGACCATACCGGTCGAGTTCACCAACGCAGGGCTCGTCGGGTTGGATATCGGCGTCGAAACGATTGCGATCTTTAGCCGGGCCCTGAAAGGTGCGAAAACGATCGTGTGGAACGGGCCGATGGGAATGTTTGAAGAGAAACCGTTCGACGAAGGTACGATCGCCATCGCGAAGGCTGTTGCTGCCGCTACCGAGGAAGGAGCAACGTCCATAGTGGGTGGAGGTGATTCAGTCGCGGCGATCAATCAAGCCGGTCTTACGGGGAAGATAAGCCATATTTCGACGGGCGGCGGGGCGACACTTGAGTTCCTCGCGGGTGATGTGCTACCGGGTGTCGCGGCCCTGGACGAGAGATGAGTAATTTGAGGTGCTGAAGTATGTTTAGTAGAGCCATTGTGTCCGTTTTGTTATTTGGCATTTTCTTCGAAACTGCCCCTCTCAGTCTGTCAGCCCAAACGCTGACGTCGGATGTCCTAAAGGTGAAGGCCAAGGTGCAGGAACGGGCGCGCAAACAATCGCGAACCAAGGTGAAGCTTTACAGCGGCACAACTTACGTCGGCATCGTCAACGATCCGGGCGACACTTCTTTCACAATGACGGACAAGGACGGCAGCAAACATATTGTCCAATATAATGACGTCAAGTCGATCGGCGGACTCGGTTGGGGAAGCGGTGCCAAGCTCGGGCTCGGGATCGCGATCGGCGCAGGAGCGGTGCTCGCCGTGCTTGCGGCCATAGTCGCCTCCGACAACTAGGTGCGATATGAGAATACTCTCGAAAAAGATAGTCGTTGCGTTCTGTGCTTTGGCGACCCTGGTTGCTGCCTCTCCGGGCATCGCGTTGGGTCAGGCAACCGATCCCAAGCGCGAGAAGAAGGCCCAAGAGGTAAAGCAAAAGATCCAGAAACTCGGTACGGGGCAAAGTGCGGTTGTTAAGGTCAACCTTTATAACGATACGGAGTACAAGGGATATGTCAGCCGGGCGGGAGATGCCGATTTTGACGTGATCGATACAGGGCGTAACTCGCATACTGTGCGGTATGCGGATGTCCGATCGATAGGCGGAAAGAACATGTCGACCGGGAAGAAGATCGGGATTGGTGTTGGCATAGGAGCCGGCGTTACTCTCCTGATACTTCTCTTGATCTTCAACGAGCTTGCCAAGAACAGCTGACGATGCGAAAAGCGGTCATTGCCGGCAATTGGAAGATGTACAAGCTGATCGGCGAAGCGGTCCAAACTGCCCTCGCCCTGAAGCCGCTTGTCGCAAACGCTAACCACTGTGAGGTGGTGATCGCACCGGTCTTTACCGCCTTAAAGACCATAGCGGATCGGTTGGACGGCTCGAATATCAGCCTGGCGGCCCAGGATTGCGCCGTGCAGAACGAATTTGGGGCCCATACCGGCGAGATAACAGCGACGATGATACAAGATGCAGGCTGTTCTCACGTGATCATCGGGCACAGCGAGCGGCGACAATTCTACGGTGACACCGATGATTCGGTGAATCGCAAGACCAAAGCAGCTCTCGCGGGGCACCTGACGCCGATCGTCTGCGTCGGCGAGATGCTTACCCAGAGGGAAGCCGGCAAGGCCGAGTCGCTGGTCGAAAACCAGCTTTCCCAGGGATTGAAAGGTTTGACAGCGTCCGATGTGGAACGTATCATTATCGCTTACGAGCCTGTCTGGGCGATCGGTACGGGTAAAACCGCGACGCCTGAACAGGCTCAAGAAATGCACGGCCACATTCGGTGCGTTATAAGTCGGATACATGGGCCCGA
>CAZSOE010000031.1:0-12280 GCA_964608335.1 uncultured Chloracidobacterium sp. | reverse complement strand
AAGGTTCGTACCGAACTGCCACGTATGATCGCCGCGCACCCACGTCAAGTCATCGGTGATGTTGTGCGTCGGATTGACGCGGCTGAACGTCCGGGTGAAGTTGAGCGGTGTGTAGATATCACGGAAGGTGATCGCATTCTCGCCCGAATCGCCCTGGTTGCTGTAGCCGAGCCTGGTCAGACCGTAGCTGAGACGGTTGGTCAGGCTATTGTTTATCAGCCATGTGTGCGTGACCGCACCGCCAAGCGGGTGGCTCCAGCGGTCTGCCGGCGGCGTGTCGGGAAACGCGCGTGCACGACCAAAGAGGTCCTGCTGGTAGTTAGCTCGGAACGAGACCTGATGCGTCTGGTTGCTGGTGACGTTCCAGTCGAGTCTTGCCGTGTGCGTATTCTGCTTCACGGGAAGCGGAGAGTTGAAGCGGAAACCGCTCGTATTCAGTCCGTCGCCGACCGCGGTCGTATTAGCCGGGTACCGGGAAGCAACCGATGCCATCAGCGCCGGGATGAGCGGGTTCACGTCTACGACCGGCTGGCCGCCGCTCGTCAGACTGTTGATCTGGGCAGTGGTCAGGGTGCGAAGAACGTTTCCGTTGTCGCGGAACGTCATGATGCCCTGACCGAGGGTCGGCAGCGGCACTAGCTGCGTTATGGCGACGTCCTTCGCCTCACGCATCCCTTCATAGTTGTAGAAGAAAAAGAACCGGTCCTTCACGATCGGGCCACCCAGACTGCCGCCGTAAAGATTGCGGATCAGCTTCGGCCGCGCGACGCGCTCATTGCCGTTCGGGAAGTTACCGGCCGCATTGCTGAACCAATCGTTGCCGGTGAAAATGTGATTGCGATGATACTCGAAGAGGTTTCCGTGGAAATCGTTCGAGCCGCTCTTTGTGATAAGCGCAACCTGAGCGCCGGCGGACCGCCCTTTGGTCGCGTCGGGGTTCGCGGTGGTTACACGAAACTCCTCGATCGAGTCCGGTGTAACGCGCAGAACCGAAGCAAATGCCTCGGTCAGGTCGATATTGAGACCTGTCTGCTGGTCATTTACGTCAATGCCGTCAAGCGTGATGTTCGCCTGGTCCTGCCGGCCGCCTGTAACGGCTCCATCGGGCGTTACGCCGGGCTGAAGGCTCAGAAGGTTGACCACGTTGCGGCCCTCAAGCGGAAGCTGCGAGATCTGTCTCGAGACAAAGTTGTTGCCGAGACTTGCATCCTGCGTGTTTACGATCGATGCAAGATCCGCGCCCGAGACGTTGACCACCTCGGAGATATTGCCCGCCTCGAGCGTGACATCGGCGGTCGTCGGTTTGTCGACGAGGGACGTTACGTTGGATACGACGAGCTTCTTAAAGTTTGGCGCCTCGACCTCGATCTTGTAAGTGTCGGGCGGTACGCTCGAAAAGGTATACGAACCGCTGTCGTTGGTTGTAGCGGTACGCGAAAAACCCTTTTGTTCGTTGATCAGCCTTACGGTCGCCCCGGCGATGACTCCGCCCTGGGCATCCTTGACCGATCCGGTTACGGTCGTGGTGCCGCTCTGCGCGCTCGCCGTTCCGACAAGGACGGCCGAGAACAACATAGCCACAGCACCAAAAAACCAAACCGTTCTGGTAAATCTACTTGCCATATATGCCTCCTAATTACTACTGGGAACCTGCTGTGAGAGAAAGACTCCTGCCCTTGAAGATGCATTTTCCGTTCCAGTTCGAAAATGCCCGACAAGTGCTTGTTTTATAAGGCATTGTTTCATATCACTGCGCGCCGGGACAACTCATTCCTTAATGGTTTTTGAATAAAATTCAGAATTTCGGGTGGGTCGCGCCGGTCGGCCGGTGCCGCCGGTGCACCGTTACCGACAATTCGCCGCACGGTAGCTCGGCGAGGCTGTTGACAATTGGTCGTTTTGGACTAAGAATCGTACTCGTCTCCAAAGACAGGGTCTTTTCCTCGAGGTAAAAGAACATGAAGTCTCTGCTTTTTACGAGCGTTCTCTTCGCTTCGTCGCTGTTTTTCTGTCCTTCGCTCTGCGCCCAGACGGACGATGTCCGGCAAGCGACGGGTCTGCCGATCCCGATCGGTGCGCCGGTCATTTATGGCGCGGTTACGCTTCGCGGACTCTCCATCGACGAGCCAAAACCGTCGATCTACGTTTCTCTTTTGCTGAACGGAGTGCAAACCGACCGGATGCAAACCAACGATCGGGGTTTCTATTACTTTCTAAGGTCCCCGGGCGACGGGATGACGATCGTCTTCGAGATCAACAATGACGAGGTAGGTCGCGTTGTTCTTTCCGCGGGCACGGGACGCAGCGTTCGGCGGGACGTCGAGATCGATTGGAAATCGGTCCTCGCGAAAGCGTCCGCACGGACTGTCGTCTCAGCAAGGAACACGTATCCTCGGTCGCCCGAAGCCAATAAGGCACTTGATAAGGCGATGACGGCCGTAAAAGAAAATAAACCTGAGGAAGCCCTGCGACTCCTCCTGGAGATCGTTGCCGTGGACCGTGGCGACTTTGTTGCATGGACCGAACTGGGCTCGGTCTACTTCGGCGTGTCGAAGTATGTGGATGCCGAAACCGCGTATGGGCGGGCCTTGGAGCAAAAGTCGGATTTCACGCCTGCCCTTATGAACCTCGGTAAGTTGTATTTTTCCCAAAAAGAGTTCCCTTTGGCGATCGCGGCATTCCTCCGCGCCGCCGATTCGGACCCGACATCGGCGGACGCATTCCGCTACCTTGGTGAGGCCTATTTGCAGTCGAAGCAAGGCAATCGGGCCGTGATAGCGCTGAACGAGGCGATTCGTCTCGAACCGATGGGCATGGCGGAAGTGCATCTGAGGTTGGCGACTCTATACGATGCGGCCGGCGCAAAAAACCGTGCCGCGGCCGAGTATAAGATCTTCCTCGAAAAACGGCCCGACCATAAGGATAGGCAAAAGCTCGAGGCCTACATCAAAACGAACCCGCCGAAATAGATCATTCAAGTCCAAAAAAAAAGAGTTGGGATGGCGAGCATCCCAACTCTTCAGTTTTAGAGTCCAATTCCGCAGCGATCAGAAATCGTAACGGAAGGCAAACTGCATCACCCTCGGCGACCCTTGCGTCCCCGTAAAGTTGGCAAAGGTCGAGGACGGCAACCCTCGTGACGGGTTATACCCTAACGCGGTGCTGGCCAAGCCCGTAAACTGCGCAGAGTTGGTGACGTTAAAGACCTCCCAGCGGATCTGTATCTTGTGGTTCTCCTTCCACGGCATCACGAACGACTTTGCCAGTCCCGAATCCAGCGTGAAATAGCTGGGATAACGAAGCTGGTTGCGGTCTCCGCTTTCCCCTGGGTATGGGGTTCGATAGCTTTGATAAGCTGCCGTCGGGAAACAGAATAGATTTGGGACGCCGCCCGGCCCACTGTTTGCACTCGGGTTAGGTTTGATCTCAAAGAGTCGGGTACCATTACTCCTGACATTCCAGTTGGTCTGCCACCCCGAGTTGTCAAAAAATCCATAGATCGGATATCCCGTGTTGTAACGGAAGATCGTGCTCAATTGCCAGCCGCCCAGTATTCCGTTTAGGACTTTATTCATACCCTCGAAATACCTCTGACCTCGGCCGATCGGTATCTCCCAAACACTGTTGAAGTTGACAACGTGCGTCAGGTCAAAGTCCGAGACGGAGCGGGCATCCTGCTGGCGCAACGCGTTCAGGATGAATGCCGAACCAAACGTTCCGCCGGTCTGCAATCCGGAAGCATCGTCCATCGACTTTGAAAAGGTGTAATTCAGGTCCCAGGTAACTCCCTTCAACCGTTGTCTGATCGAAAGCGAGGCCCCGTGATAGTCCGAACTGCCTATCGTCCCGAACGAGGACAGAGCTCCGTACTGGCTCTGGTAGAAGTACCGCCGTCCCGACCGGTTATCCAGCCGATTTTGTATTTCTGTCCAGTCGCCGGAGAGAGGAACCCGTTGATATACTGCCTGAGTATTGGTCAATCCCGTGGCAGTCGTAAACGGCAAACTCGGATTCGGCCCACCCGACAAGCTGCCCGGTGTCCAGAGGTTATCGAAAAACGGGATCGTCTGGATACTGGCAACCGGAACTCCGGCCTGTCGCTGTCGTTCCAGGATCGTCGCGGCCTCATACCAGGTCATACCGCTTAACGGGTCCCTGATATTATTCGGTGTCATCACGTCACGCGTCGCCAGCAGATGCCGCGCGAGCCGTCCGACATACGAAACATCGACAACGAATCCTCCGCGAACACTCCGCGTATAGCTCACATTCCACGAGTAGTTGATCGGCGATTGCAGGTCCGTATCGAGAGAGGTCTCGATCCTTCGAGCAAAATCCTGCGGCTGCTGCTGTGGAAAAGCGAGGGTTGTCGGAGCAACAATACCCGGGAGGCTTTTGATCGACATTGTCGGTCCAGTGTACAACGGTGCCGGACGACAGGTGGTCGTCGGGACCGCGCAATCGAAGACGTTGAACGTGTTCGCGGAAACGCTTCGCGAGGTCGAGTAACCGAGCGTGTTCGCATTATCGAACGTTACCGCGAGCTGCTGACCAAAGTAATCGTTGATCATGCGGAAGCCGCCGCGAAACGTGCTCTGCGATTCCCTGCCGAACAGTTTGGCCAGGAACCCTGATTTGAAGTTCGGCGACCATGCGACCGCTATGCTTGGCTGGAAATTGTTCTTGTCCAGGGAATAAAAGTCTTTCGCGTTGTTCTTTGGTCCGGCGAGCTCCATGATCAACGGCACATCGTAGTTGACGCCTCGGGCTGATGCCTCGACCCGGCTCTTCAGGTATTCCTGAAGCGGTATGTTGGGCGCAACCTGGAACCCCTGGGTTTCATAGACCGGCCGACTCAATCCGTAGCGAAGGCCCCCTGTGATAGTAAGGTTCGGCCTTAATTTCCAACTGTCCTGTCCATACCAGTCGTACTCCTCCGTAGCCCATTCGCGCGTCACCGGTTGTCCGACCGCTATCGGCTTTCCGTCGAGCCCAAAATTGAAATTCGCCGCGTACTGCGAGAGCCGGCCAAAAAGCGCCGTGATCGCATGTCCCGCATTGGTCGTCCACGCCGAACTGATCGAGGTGCCAAAGTTCGCGGCCAAATACTCATTGATCGGAACCAGTACGAAATTGCCTGCGCCTTCATAGAAGCTGAAGTTCGTGACACCACTATCAAACGCGGCACCGAAGTTACTTCGCTTGTTGCGAATAATACGAATGTTCGTTCCGAGTTGGACCGTGTGATTTCCCTTGATCCACGTAAAATCGTCGGTAAAGTTCTGGGTTGGGTTGATCCGATTGAAGGTCCGAGCGAATAGAGACGGGGAAAGGACGCTACGGAACGTTATGGCGTTCTGGTCCGAATCACCCTGATTGCTGAACGCGATACGTGTGAGGCCAAAGTTAAAGCGATTGGTTTTGTTGCCGCTGATCAGCCACGTATGGGAAATACCTACTCCCAGCGGATGACTCCAGCTGTTTGTCGGCGGCGTATCAAGAAACGCCGGTACGCCACCCGAAATGTCCTGCTGATAATTCCCTCGCAGCGAGATCAGATGCTTTCCATCCCTCGTCGCCTGCCAGTCAAAGCGAGCGGTATGCCCCTTCTGATCTACGGGCGCCGGGGCGTTGAATCGGTAGGTACCCGTATTAAGCCCTTCGCCGGTCTCATTGGCAGGGTACTTGGCCGCCGCCTGCGCCAACAAGGCGAGCGCGAGCGGATTAACATTGACCACCGGCTGCCCGCCACTGGTCAGGTTGTTAATGGTTGTCGCATTCAGGGAGATGAGAGTTCCGGCCGTGTCGAAGAACCTAACCGTCCCTTGTCCCAGACTTGCGCGTGGAACAGTTCGGGTCACCGACGATCCCTTTGCCTCCTTCATTCCTTCGAAGTTGTAGAAGAAAAACAAACGGTCCTTCAGTATCGGCCCGCTAAAGCTGCCCCCGAAAAGGTTGCGGAGCAACTTCGGACGCGGGACCCGAAGATCGCCAACCTTGGCTGTGCCATTGATAACGGCTGTGTCTGTCGCAACGAACCGGCCTGCCTTGTTGTTGAAATAACTGTTCGCCGTCGTTACCGTGTTTCGATGATACTCGTACAATGCGCCGTGAAATTCATTGGTTCCGGCTTTCGTGATCAGCGAGATCTGTGCACCCGACGAACGTCCCTGGGTGGCGTCTGGGTTCGACGTCGTGACCCTGAACTCGTCAACGGTGTCTGGGTTGACCCGCAGGACCGGGGCAAAGGCGGAGGCGTCTTGCTGGTTGTTGACGTCGACTCCGTCCAGCGTGATGTTGGCCTGGTCGGCACGTCCGCCGGCAACAGACCCATCGGGCGTAACGTTTGCCTGCAGACTTAACAAGGTCGAAACATTTCGCCCCTGCAGCGGAAGCTGAAGGATCTGTTTCGAAACGAAGTTCGCCCCCAACTTGGCGTCTTGAGTATTGATAAGGCTCTCAATACTCGATGAATCGACGTTTACCGTTTCCGTGACCTGTCCGACCTCAAGCGGGATGTCGATGGTCGTTACTTTATCTACAAGAGCCTGAAACTCAGACAAGCTGGCCTTTTTGAAGCCTTTACCTTCAGCTTCGATCTTGTAAATGCCGGGCTGAACCGACGCAAAGAAATAAACACCGTTATCATTTGCGATCACGGTCCGCCGGCTGTTCTGCTGACTGATCAGGGTGACCGAGGCACCGGGAACTGCACCTCCCTGCGCGTCGGAGATAGTGCCGGTGATCGATGACGTTCCCGACTGGGAGTAACTCGTCAGGCACGTAACCATCAAGAAAACCAAAAAGACCGTTGTCTTTTTGACCCATCCATTCTCGAACATCATCCTTTCCTCCTAATTGACATCCCAGGCGGTTAATGCCGTCCCCGTCACCCAGTTGGCCTGGTCCAACTGTCCAAAGCCCATAGCAATATCGCCCAGTCGGGAAAGCTGCCTTTTCGACAACTTTCGCCGCTGTCTCCGGCTGAAGTTCGGGAACCCTAAGAAATTGGCCTGCAACGATCAACTTCCACGCATTTATCGTTCCAAGGTGAAGGAACTTTGTGGCTATCAGTGAATTCAAGGCATTTTGGCACGGATCCTGCCGAATGACAATGCGATCGATGGGTTTTCTGGACGAAAATTCAGATTTTTGGCCTTTCGGCCCTCTCGCGCCCGATCGACCCCGAGACCGCCTTGACCGTCGTTGCCGCACTGCCAGTCGCGGTTGCGATGGTTGGTGAGCTTGGATTGGCAACGTCACCGACCGAATAAATACCCGGGAGGCTTGTAGAGCCATTCTGATCGACGATGACGTAACCTTGTTCATCGAGCTCGATCTGCCCGCGAAAGAGCTCAGTATTTGGAACGACGCCGATCCGGATCACAATCGCGTCGGCGGCGATGGTTGAAGGGCCGGCCGCAGCATCGAAGGTCTCGACGCCCTCGACTGTGTCGCCTCCAGTGATAGACGTGACCTGCGATCCTAGAGCGAGCTCGATATTTGGGTCATTCTGAGCGAGATCGACAAACGCCTGTCTTGCGGAGAATTCGCTCCGTCGATGGACGATGATGACTCGGGCGGCGGTTTCGCGTAAGATCAGGGCGTTTTCGAGCGCGGCGTCGCCGCCGCCTACGATGACGACGCGTTTTCCGGCGACTTGCGCCCGGTCTCGAATGCCTGATTCCAGTACACCTCGGCCGCGAAACTCTTCTTCACCGGGCACGCCTAGCCTTCGACGCCGCACGCCGGTCGCGATGAGGATCGATCGGCCGGCGAAGTCCCGCCCATCGGCCAGACGGATCCTCTTCGCGGCCAGATCGGCGTGTTCGACGACCGCTTCCGTGATCAGCGTAACTCGTTTGTTTGAAACATGTTCGAGGAATCGATCGCGCAGCTCGCGGCCGTTAGCAGCGGTGACGCCGAGGTAGTTGGTTATCGGCCCAAACGTCTGGAGGAGCTGCCCGCCAAACTCGGGCCGCGCCTCGAGAAGAACAGCGTCCAAACCGAGATCGGCACACCAAAGAGCGGCAGCCAGGCCGGCCGGTCCGCCGCCGATGATCAGGACGTCATTATCGTTCGGTTGCTGTTCCATCCAAGCGGGCTAAACCATTGTAAATGCTAGTTTTTGTCAACGACATCTGCCGTTTTTTGTCACAACGTCACGGTTTGGCCTTGCTGGGGCCCTCCGGGCGCCGGCAAAGGGCCGACTTCGCCCTTTATTTTAAGTACTTTACGCGGCCTTCACAAAGCCCTTGGGGCGGAACGCGATGGCATTGCGATTGCTGTTGAATTTCAACCGGACATAGGCGCGCCCAGCGTTCGTCTCCACTCCCGATTTCGCAGTTTGTCCCAACTACTTTTCGAGCAAACAAATATATGAGGTTAGAGATCTCTCAGCCGGAAGCCCCATTGCCGGTCGTCGCCTCGGATGATTCATCCGGGCAGTTCCCGTACGACGTTGACGGTCTTGTCAAGAACGGCGTTTCTGCCGCTCGCAACGGCGACCGGGTTTTTGCCCGGACGCTGCTTATCAAGGCGACCGAGGTCGAACCCGACCATGAGGAAGCGTGGATGTGGCTCGCCTCGATCAGCGAGTATCCCGAAGAACTGCTCGCTTTCCTAGGCCGCGTTCTCGATATCAATCCCACGAACCAACGGGCTGTCGAATGGCGCAACGCAACACTTTCGCTGATGGCGAGAACTTTGGCCGACCGCGCAGGAGCGGCGCACGAGCAAGGCAACGATGAGCTCGCACGCGAGTGCCTTGTCCAAGCACTCGAGCACGACTCCGATTGTCTTGAAGCCTGGTCGCTTAGAGCCGCAATGGCCGGCGACGAAGATGAGAGGCTCGGTTGCATGGAACGGGTCGTCGAGATCGACCCGTCAAACGGCGAAGCGGCGGCCGCTCTCGCTGAGATCAGGAAGTTGCGGTCCGGAGCCGCCTTCGAGGCGGTCAAGGCCGCTGCTGTCGCCGGGAAACGCAAGAAAGCGATCGAGTTGGTCGATGAATTCCTTCGCAGCGTGCCGGACAACGCCGAGGCATGGATACTCCGCTCACATCTTGCGATCGACCTCGACGACAAGCTCGCCTCGCTCGAGGAAGCACTCAAGATCGATCCCGAGAACACGACGGCTCGCGCCGGATACGACTTCCTGCGCGCCACGCTCACGCCTAAGGTCGCCGAACCGGTTGCCGTGCCTCAAAACGAACCGGAGATCTCGATCCCCGAGCCCGAACCAGAACCCGAACCGGTCGAGTTCTTCGCCGACAACCCGGTAGAGTCCTTTGAGACTGTCGAGCCATTCGAACCGGTGGAGCCGCTTGAGCCGTTCGATCAGGCAGAGCAGCCGGCCGAGTTCGAGCCCGTTTTCCAACCCGTTGAAGCCCCTGAACCGCCGCCTTCACCGCTGATCGAGCAAAGCCCGTTTGAGAGTTTTGCGGATGCTCCGCCCGCGCCGGTCGAGTTCGAGGCGCCGCGGCCTGACGAGGTTCCTTTTACGGAGCGGGCCCCCGCCGAACCGCCGGCGGAAGTTCATCCGGCAGATCTACATCAGGCGGGTGAATCGGACAGCGTGTGCGCGTTCTGTCGTTCGTCGAACGGCGCACAGGCGTTCGAATGTTCCTCCTGCAACGCCGTGCTTTCGCTTTCAGACATCGAGTCGCTGTTCGCCAACGAGCGCGCCGACGGCGAGGTGATCCAGGAGGCAGTTACTCAGCTCGAGGCCGAGTGGAACCTCCGCGAATTCTCGCCGGCAGAACTGGTAACGCTAGCGCTCGGACATTTCAATCTTCATAACTTTGGCCCGGGCCTGCAATACCTCCGCGAGGCAGCTCTGGCCGATCCGAACGATGTGATCCTTGGCGGCCAGGTCCACGCGATCGCGATCAGACTCGATGAACTGGACCGCCAGGCCGAAGCGCACGAAGGCGCTCCGCGCGGGAAGACGATCCTGGTCGTCGACGACAGTGCGACGGTAAGAAAACTGATCTCCGGCAAGCTGGAGAAATCGGGACACAATGTCATTTGCGCCTCGGACGGCATCGAGGCTCTCGAATGCCTGGCTCTGGGCCTCCCTGACTTAGTGCTGCTCGACATCACGATGCCGCGAATGGACGGCTATGAGGTCTGCAAGCAGATCCGCTCCAATCCCGAGGCCCACGATCTGCCCGTGGTAATGATCTCGGGCCGTGACGGTTTCTTCGACAAGGTGCGCGGGCGAATGGCGGGTTCGACCGGATATGTCACTAAACCCTTCGGACCGGAAACCCTGATGAAAGCACTTGAAACCTACCTGCGGCCCGAAGACGTCCACTGATCCGACGCCGACGCCAATGGACGGCGAAAGACCACAATTACTTGGCCGCGACGCCATCGCCGACCTCACATCGGTGCGCAACGGCCTATTGATGATCGCCCAAACGGGGACTCTTACAGAGGTTCCGGTCGTGCGCGACGGTCTTGACCGCCTTGCGCGCGCAGCACGTAAAAACGAGCAGTCCCGCGTCGAGTCGCTCGTGTCCCGATGCCGTGCTATGGTGTCGGCTCTCGGCAACGGTGGAAGTATTCCGGCTAGGGCTTATAAGACGCTCGACATCGTCGCCGCGATCGAGGCAAAGCTGCTCGCCGTTCCGGTCGGCCTCAACGGCTTTCTTGACGACGTATCGGAGTTCATCGATTCTTCCTTCGCAGGTCTAACAAACAGCGAGGCGTCGGATGAAACTTTCCCGGCCCAAGACGAGACGTTCGAGGTCGACGAAGAGACGCTCGAAGTCTTTCGCACCGAATCCGAAGACCTGATCGCGAATATCGAGGACGCCCTCGCCCGGTTGAGCGAGAATCCGTCGGATCAGAACACACTTTGGGAGATCCGTCGGAATGCGCACACGCTGAAAGGAGCGGCCGGCATCGTCGGCTTGACCGATGTAGCGCGCATCGCTCACCGAATGGAAGATCTGCTCGACCGTCTGGTCGAAGCCCGCGGGGACGCCGACCACCAGGTCATCATCTTTCTCAGGACATCCATCCAGGCCCTCAGTGACCTTTGCCACTCGCACCCTCCGCACGACGTCGGGTCGCTCGAGGACCGATACACCGCCGCGATGGCGGGCGTCGCCGGCGGCGAGGCAAGTACCGACTCCCCGCAGGTATCCCCCGACCCCGCGTACAATGCGGCTGCCTCGGAATCACCAAAACCATCGACGATCGTTCGCGTATCGCTCGATCGGCTTGACGAGCTGCTAAAGATCGCCGGCCGCCTCGCCCTGACCGGTGCGGAGCTTGACGATCGATTTACCGAGATCGTTCGGCCCGTAGGCGGGCTGCAGTCCGACAAGGCACTCGATTCACTGTTAGCAACGACCCGGCGACTGACCTCCGAGCTCCAGGAAAAGTTGGCGAAAATACGCATGGTGCGTTTCGGGACTCTCGAAACGCGTCTCTCGCGCGCGATCCATGTCACATGCATGGACGAAGGCAAAAAAGCGGTGATCGAGATCGCCGGTGCCGAGGTTGAGATCGACACGCAGATAATGGACGCCCTGATCGAACCGCTGCTTCATCTGCTAAAAAACGCCGTCGTCCACGGCATAGAAGCGCCCGAGACGCGACGGATGATCGGCAAACCCGAGGCCGGGCAGATACGTGTTTCGATAGAGGCCGATGAGGCGGCGCTCGTCCTCACCGTGACGGATGACGGTCAGGGCATTTCCCTTCCGAAGCTGAAAGAAAAAGCCGTGGCAAGCGGGTCGATCGAACGCGCCGTCGCAGGGGAAATGTCAGATCGCGATGCCATCAAGCTGATCTTCGACCGAGGGCTGACCACCGCCGAGAAGCTCGACCTCAACGCCGGCCGCGGCCTCGGTATGAGCATCGTAAAGGAAAGCGTCGAGGCGCGCGGCGGTACGGTCATCGTCGAGTCGAAGCTGCACAGCGGCACGACCTTCAACATTTTGATGCCGATGGCCCTGCCCCTTACGGAGCCCGATGCGGCACCGGACCGTGCTTCAAACAGGCCGCTGATCCTGATAGTCGACGACAGCTCGGTCGTCCGCAGGCAGATGCAGCGTCTGGTCGAGAAGGCGGGAAGCACCGCCATCACAGCCGAGAACGGAGCCGACGCCCTCGAACTGCTTCTAAACGGCAGTCACGAACCCGACCTTATTATTTCGGACATCGAAATGCCGCAGATCGACGGCTGGGCTTTTCTTGAGTACGTAAAAACTGACGATAACCTCGGCCACATCCCGGTCGTCGTGATGACGTCGCTCTCGGGCGAC
>CAZSOE010000030.1:2232-12287 GCA_964608335.1 uncultured Chloracidobacterium sp. | reverse complement strand
GGATCTTGGTTTGCACATCGTCGAGCACGGCTGCAAAGTCTTCCCCTTCGATCGGGGGCGAGGCGGGCAGATTCTCTTTTAACCAACCCGGCTCGATCTGCGAAAGGACCGGAAACTCTTCTATACGCTCGAAATAGTTGGCTATCCAATCGACGACCTCGTAGCCATATTTGCGAAACTCATCGGCGGGCATATCGCCGAGATTTGAAGTCTTGTCACCCATTTAGCTAAACCAACCCAGCGCTGAAAGCTTAACGCCCAGAGCTCCAGTTTGAATACCAGATTATAGCTGCGAGTTATCAGCTACCAGCCAGGGCTGTGGAAAATTGAAAAAGACACTCGACACTTTTGCGAATAAACGTATAATATCACCTACGAATATCTCGCCAACGCCTTAAGTTTGAAGAATTAGCGGTTGTTTGCTTTCCCCGAACGTGCAGGAAAACCGCCGTCGGGCATAGTCTTTGTGATCTATGGCAAGTGACGTAAACGAAGCTGAACAAACTACCCGTGAGGGGTTTGTCCGCGGGCTGGGTCTTCTCGATTCTACGATGATCGTCGCCGGGTCGATGATCGGGTCGGGGATCTTTATCGTTTCGGCGGACATAGCACGTCAGGTCGGCTCGCCGGGATGGCTGCTTATCGTCTGGATCATTACGGGCCTGCTCACCGTAGGAGCCGCTTTGTCTTACGGCGAGCTTGCGGCCATGATGCCCAAGGCCGGCGGAATGTACGTGTACCTGAAGGAAGCCTACTCTCCTTTCTGGGGTTTCCTTTATGGATGGACGCACTTTCTGGTGATCGGCACGGCCACTATAGCGGCGGTCTCGGTCGCGTTCGGCCGATTCACCGGTGTTCTGATACCGCAGATCTCGGAAAGCAGCTATCTGATCGCACCCTTCCGCCTCGGATCGTCAAGTTATGCCGTTTCGCTGTCAACAGCCCAACTCGTCGGCATCGGGATGATCGTGCTGCTGACATGGATGAACACCCGTGGCCTCAGGTTAGGCAAGCTCGTTCAAAATATCTTTACGTTCGCAAAGACCGGTTCGCTGATCGCGCTGATCTTGCTCGGGATCGTCGTCGGCCTGGTAATGAACCCGGGCATCGCAGCGGATAACTTCGGCGACCTGTGGACGGTCCGCGGCAACCTTCAGGATGTCGGCGACGGCCTGACTGCGGTGGCAGCGTTGGGGTTATTCGTCGGTATCTGCGTTGCCCAGACGAACTCGTTGTTTTCGGCCGATGCGTGGCACAATGTCACGTTTACCGCCGGCGAGGTACGCGACCCTAAGCGCAATCTTCCGATGTCGCTGCTTCTCGGGACAGGCGGCGTCATCGGTCTCTACCTGCTGGCGAACATCGCGTATCTCGTTACGCTCAGGTTCGAAGATATCCAAAAGGTTCCGAGCGACCGCGTCGGGTCGGCAGTTGCCGAGGTCGTCTTTCCCGGCGCGGGCGCGTTGCTGATGGCCGCAGCGATCATGATCTCGACCTTCGGGTGCAACAACGGCCTCATCCTTTCGGGTGCACGCGCGTACTATGCGATGGCAAAGGACGGACTGTTCTTCGGCGCCGCGGGCAGATTGAACAAAGCCCACGTGCCTGCGTGGGCGATCGTGGTTCAGGGTATCTTGTCGGTCCTGTACGTGCTGCCGCGTACGGTGCGCGCGGACGGAAGCTATGGTTCGCTCTATAACGACCTGCTGACGTACGTCATATCGGCCGCTCTTATTTTCTACATTCTCGCCATCGCCGCCATCTTCGTGCTCCGCGTGAAACAGCCCGACGCCGAACGTCCGTATCAAGCTCTCGGGTATCCGGTAATTCCGGCGCTATATGTAGTCGGTGCGTCGGTCATACTTGTGGTTCTGTTCCTGTACCAAACGACCGCAACCTGGCCCGGACTTGTGATCGTTCTGACCGGCGTTCCGGTTTATTTTGTTTGGCGAAGTTTGTCTCGCGGGGACGTCCCCGCACATTAATTACTAATTGTGTAATTAGTAATTACTAATTTATTTTCCGAAGGAGGCCCAAATGTCACTATTTGCGACCAAACCGATCTCACGGATCATTGCTGAGGCCGAGGAGACCGGCGAACATACTCTAAAAAAAGCTCTGACCTCGCTCGACCTAACGATGCTCGGCATCGGTGCGATCATCGGCACCGGCATCTTCGTCTTGACGGGACAGGCTGCCGGTAAACATGCCGGGCCGGCCGTGATCATTTCAATGATCCTAGCCGGTATCGTCAGCGCGTTCGCCGCGTTGTGCTATTCCGAATTCGCGGCCTCGGTACCGATCTCGGGTTCGGCCTATGCGTATGGCTACGGGACACTCGGTGAGTTCATCGCATGGATCATAGGCTGGGACCTGATCCTCGAGTATGCGTTTGGCGCGGCGACGGTAGCTGTCGGCTGGTCGGGATACGTTGTCAGTCTTTTCCGCGACACTCTTGGCATTAATTACCCTCTAAGCCTCAGTGCTCCGCCCGGAATGCAGTTGAAAGATGCAGCCGGCAACATCATAGGCACAGGTGTTTTTAACTTGCCTGCGGCGTTGATCGCGGTCGCGGTAACTCTCCTGCTGATACGCGGCATCAAGGAATCGGCAAGCTTTAACACGTTCATCGTGATCATCAAGACGCTGGTTGTCGTGCTGTTCATCATCGCGGGCATCGGCTACGTCAACACATCCAACATCGGGATCGGTTGTACGGTTGGTAGTCCCGGATGCGCAGAGTTCATGCCCTTCGGTTTTCCTGGCGTTGTAACCGGTGCTGCGGTCATATTCTTTGCTTATATTGGCTTTGACGCAGTTTCGACCGCGGCACAGGAGGCGAAGAACCCGCAAAAGGATATGCCGATCGGCATACTTGGCTCCCTTGCGATCTGCACGGTGCTTTATATTTTGGTCGCGGGCGTAATGGTCGGGCTCGTTGATTACAAGCTGTTGACGAACGCCGCTGCTCCGATCGCCGTCGCGATCGATGCCGCACTGCAAAAAGCGCAGGGCACGACGATGGGCACGATCCTCGCCGTGTTCCCGACGATCATCAAAGTTGGCGCGGTGCTTGGTCTCAGCTCGACGATGGTCGTCATGGTGATGGGACAGCCGCGTGTTTTCTATTCGATGTCGAAGGACGGCCTCCTGCCCGATTGGGCCGCCAAAGTGCATCCACGCTACCAGACGCCCCATATCACAACCGCGATCACCGGCGTTATCGTTGCGATCCTCGCAGGTTTTGTGCCGATCAGCCTGCTTGGTGAGTTGGTCAGTATCGGGACGCTTTTCGCCTTCGTCATCGTGGGCACCGGGATCATCATTCTTAGGTCTTCGAATCCAGCGTTGCATCGCCCGTTCAAGGTGCCGCTCTCACCGATCATTCCAGTCGCGACCGTTGTCTCCGCGGCCTATCTGATGAACAGTCTGCCGCTCGACACCTGGATACGCCTGATCGACTGGATGGCGATTGGCCTTGTGGTCTACTTTGCCTATAGTTATAACAACAGTCATTTGGCGAAGGTTGCAGATAGCGAGGCAAATGTTGAGACACCGGCGAATTATACTCCGCCGGTTGCCGCGATCCTTGCGATCATTCTCTGCATCGCACTAACGATCTGGCAGGTGCCCTTTTTGATGAACCTCAAATCCGAGGATGTGCCGCTAAATCTTGCGGTCCGGTTGTTTGCCTGGGTCATCACCGGTGTGCTGGTAGGCGTGCTGATGTACGGCAAAGGCGACCGCTCCGGCGGGCGCGATCCCAAGACACGGAGCATAGGATTGGCGTTGGCCGTTGCAAATCTCGTGATCTGGGCAGGCATCACTTTCTGGTACTTCAAGTACGTTCACGCGCCGATGATGTAAAACGCGTGCGGTCGTTTTTTGCCACAGAGAGCACAGAGGTTTTTCTGTGAACTCTGTGGCAAATCTTTTATGCAAAGCAAGCTCGTCAAGTGGCTGATCGTCATTGCGGTTGGTGTCGGTATCGCGTTGATCCCGCCTCCGGCCGGTGTAACGCGCGAGGCGTGGACGCTTCTCGCGGTATTTGTAGCGACGATCGTGGGCTCGATCGTCCAGCCGCTAACGGGCGCGGCGATGGTGCTCCTCGGCGTCGTAGCGCTTGCCTTGTTTCGCGCTGTTCCGATAGAGAAGGCGCTGAGCGGTTATGCGGACAAATTTGTTTGGATGGTCCTCGCGGCGTTCTTCATCTCGCGGGCGATGATCAAAACAGGCCTCGGCCATCGGATCGCGCTTCTTTTGGTGCGCCTGATAGGTCGAAAGACTCTGGGCCTCGGCTACTCTCTCGTTATCACCGATTTCATTCTTGCCTCGTTCATACCGTCGACCGGCGCGCGTTCCGGCGGCATCATACTGCCGATCGCTCGAAGCGTAACGGAAACCTACGATTCCAGACCTGACGACGGAACCGCCGGAAGGTTAGGTACCTTCCTGATGACCATGCTCTACCAATGCGAGGTCATCTTGTGCGCGACGTTTCTCACGGGCCAGGCGTCGAACGTGATCATCGCCGGCTTCGCCGCACAGCACGCCGGGATCGACCTCAACTATTCGATATGGTTCATCTCGGCGATACCTGCTTCTCTGGTCTCGTTGGCGGTCATTCCGCTGATGATCTACCGTTTCTTCCCACCGGAAGTGAAAGAAACGCCCGACGCAGTTCGTTTCGCCCAGGACGAGCTTGAAAAACTCGGGCCGGTCAAGAGCGCGGAGAAGATCCTCTTGGTGGTTTTTGTCGTCGTCGTCGCGCTCTGGATCACCGCCCGGTTTCACGGTATCGATTCGAGTGTGATCGCGCTTCTCGGCATCGCAGCGCTGCTGGTTACCGGCGTTTTGGCTTGGCGCGACCTGATGGATGAGACCCACGCCTGGGAAGTGTTCATTTGGTACGGCGGGCTTGTGATGATGGCCGGCGCGTTGGGCGAGACGACGATACCCAAACTCTTCGCCGAAAGCGTCGGGTCGGTGACCACCGGATGGAGCTGGCCCCTCGCTTTAGCTGTTCTCGCGCTCGTTTTCTTCTACGCGCATTACGCATTCGCATCGATCACGGCCCATGTAACGGCGATGTTCATCCCTTTTCTCGCAGTAACGGTCGCCGTCGGAGCGCCGGCGGGATTGACGGTGCTTATGCTGACCTACTTTGCAAACCTGAGTGCCGGCCTGACCCATTACGGGACAACGCCGGCACCGGTTTATTTCGGTTTAGGTTATGTGACTCAGAAGAGATGGTGGACGGTTGGTCTCATCGCATCGGTCATCAACATCATAATATGGTCCATAGTCGGCCCCATCTGGTGGAAGGCCCTCGGCTGGTGGTGACCTGTTCGTTGGCTATTGATTCGGAACGCCGCCCGGAATTCCTCCAGGAACCTCCTGCGGCATGGCGCCCGGTGGTATGCCACCAGGGAAGCCTTCAGGCCCTTCGGGTGCTATGGGTGATTCCACCTTCTCAAGAACCTGCTTATATATCGTGATCAGCCCATCCTTCTCCATTCGCAGCCGTGTGGCGAGCATGTAGTCTGTGAACACCTCGCGCCGCTTCTCGCTGAGCTTCTGATCGATCAGGGTGCTGCGCTGCTTGGCAAATTCATCCATGCTCGCGTCTTCACGATTGGAAACCGCCACGACGTACCAGTTATCGCCAACCTTGTACGGCGAATCGGCCACGGAACCCGGCTTTAATGCGAATATCGCGTCCTCAAGCGCTCGATCCGTACCGGCGGTTGGACCTTCGCCTAGCGGTGATCCGAGGATGAATCCTTTCTGATCTTTTGCCGAAAAGCCTTCGGTCGCGGCGGCCGCGCCGAGACCTGCCGGCGATGTCGCACCCTCGGCGATCGATCCAGCGATCTTCTCGACACGTGAACGCGCCTGGTCGAGTTTCACAACGTCGATTATCTTGTCCTTTACCTCGTCAAACTCCGCATCGCGCGGCTCCTTTCGGTCGACCAGCATAGGTACGGCAAACCCGTCCGGGATCGGCGTTCTCTCTCCGACGTCACCGGCGGCGTTCAGGGGTTGAATTCCCTCGTCGAACTGTGCCGATACACCAATATTCGGCACGTCATCGCCCGGTTTTACATATGCCGTCTCGCGAACCATGTCCGCCGCGTTCATGTTTGCTTCGCCCGCAAAGGCCTGCGCCGTCTTCAGCGGATCTTTTGTCTCTTTCAGCGACTCGACCACCTTCTGGGCAAGCTCAGACGCGACGCCATAAGCTTTTCGGTTCCGCAGGCTGACCTCGATCTCTTTACGGGCGACCTCATAGGCCTTGGGGACGTTCTCGCCGCGGCGAAGGATAAAGTACCGGCCCTGGTAATTGATCGGTTCGGTGATCTGGCCCGGCTGCATCTTGAGCAGGCGTTGGTACGGATCTTCGGGTTTGTTCGGGTTCTCGCGAACCGGCCCGCTCAGCTTGCCGCCCGCTGCAGCCGTTGCCGGATTCTCGGAGTGGCCCTTCGCAAGTGCTGCGAATGCCTCTTCGGACACGTTGTCGCCACCCTGCTTGAGTTGTTGGACCAGCTCCCCGGCCTTCGCGACAACGCGCGTATCGAATTCCGGCCGTACGACCCGCAGCACGATCTCCTGTCCCAGAACGCCTCCGATCTTCTTGTCCGCCGGAAGCGCATCGTACTCGGCGCGAATGTCGGCCTCGGTGATATTTAGCTTTTCGCCGATCTTTGCGGTATTGATGAAGACGTATTTGATCTTTTTCTGCGGGACGTTTATGTAATAGCTCGCCTTGGCGTTCTCAAAATAAGCCTTCAACTCTTCGTCTGTCGGAGTGATCTTCTTTGCAAGCTCGGTCGCGCTGACCTGAACGTATGACAGATCGAACTTGGTATTCTTTCGCTGGAAATCGCTTAATACTTCTTCCTCCGAAACTGTCACGGCGGCTGTGAGGAATCCAAACAGCTTATCCGAGCTAAGGCTATCCCGGACGGTTTGCTCGTAGGTCGAGATACTTCCAAACTGCTCCTTTACGCTGCGCTCGTAAACCGTCTTATCGAATGCTTTGCCCTCCTCGCCGCGCTCCTGCTGAAAGATGCGATCGGCGACTTCGCGATCGCTCGCTGTAAGTCCGAGCCGATCGGCTTCAATTCGCGTGATGCGCGAGTTGATGAGCTCATCCAGGATTGCCCTTGCCGTTCGGCCGCGGCCCTGGCTGAAACGACTCTCGTTTTCCTGTTGACGAACCAGCTCACCAAGCGTGATGTAGTGTCCGCCGACCACAGCGACCGTTTCCTCACTTTGTGCGAGGTTGGCCGAAACGGTGCTTCCGGTCTGGCTGTTTTGCCAGAACACCAGGCTGATCACCATCAATATGGCGAATATGAGGATAAAGAAATTGCGTGTCCTTTCGAGACGGGAAAAAAACTTAAGCATCTTGTCTTACCTGCTCCCGGAGGCTTGTATTGACCTCGAATGGTGCGCCGGGGCAAACCGAAATTCTAACAAAGCCGGGCTGTTACGCCAATACTTCCGGCAAATCGGCAGTTGATAGCGACCAGCCAACCTGTCTATAAACACCTGATACGGAGAAACTTCCGCTTGCCGACCTGAAGAATAATGCCGGTGTCACCCAGTGTGATCTCGGCTCCGGTCGCCGATGCCTTTTCGCCGTTGATCCGAACGCCGCCCTGCTCGATCAGACGCCGCGCCTCGCCCTTCGACGCCGCAAGTCCTGTATCGGCAAGCAGATCGGCAAGTTTGTGCGTACCGGCGGCCATCGTTTTTTCTTCGATCTCATCCGGCATCTCCTTTTTTACGAACCGCCGATCGAATTCTTCGGCTGCGGCGTCCGCAGCTCCGGACGAGTGAAAATCGCGGACGATCAGTTTGGCAAGCGCGACCTTCGCCTCGCGAGGGTTCTTTCCCGCCGCGATCTGAGATCTCAGCTCCGAAATTTGAGATTCCGGGAGGTCGGTCAGGAGTTCATAGTACCGCCACATCAGATCGTCCGAGACCGACATCACTTTCCCGAACATTTCATCCGGTTTTTCGTTGATGCCGATATAGTTCCCGAGGCTTTTTGACATCTTCTGGACGCTATCGAGTCCTTCGAGCAACGGCGTGGTCATTATCACCTGTGGCTCCTGATCGAACTCCCGCTGCAGGTTACGCCCCATCAGCAGGTTGAACCGTTGGTCGGTTCCACCGAGCTCAACATCGGCCTCGAGAGCGACGGAATCGTAGCCCTGAACGAGAGGATAGAGCAATTCGTGGAGCGAGATCGGCTTTTCCTCCTGCATTCGCTTTTCGAAGTCGTCGCGTTCGAGGATCTGCCTCACGGTGGTCCTTGCGCACAGCCGGACAAAATCTGCCGCCGTGAACTTGTCCATCCATTCACCGTTGAAGCGAAGCTCTGTTCTCTCAGTGTCGAGAAGTTTCGACATCTGCTGCCGGTATGTCTCGGCGTTCGCGTTTATCTCGTCGCGCGAGAGTGGCGGCCTCGTTACGTTCTTGCCCGACGGGTCGCCTATCATGCCAGTGAAATCGCCGATTAGGAATATGACCGTGTGTCCAAGGTCCTGAAATGCTTTGAGTTTGCGGATAACCACCGTGTGCCCGACGTGAATATCGGGCGCCGTTGGGTCGAGGCCGAGCTTTACGCGAAGCGGCTTGCCGGTCTTCGCGCTGCGCGCTAACTTCGCGCGGAGGTCCTCTTCGCGGATCAGGTCTACCGTGCCTTTTTTCAGGATCTCCAGCTGCTCGTCGACGGTCATAAAAGCTAGATTCTATGCGAAACGGCCTATAGGCTACAATCGAGCCATGAATGCGTTAAGTGATATGCACCTGAGTTTTATCGGCTGCGGAGTGATGGGCGAAGCGATGATTGCCGGCCTTCTCCGATTGGGCCTGGTCGAACCCCCGAACATTTCCGCCAGCCACCCGCGCCAGAATCGCCTCGAGGAACTGACGACCACGCACGGAATAAAGACCTTCGAGGACAACGCCGACGCCGCAAGATCGGTCGCGGGTCACGATAATTCCGCCGTTGTGATCTGCGTCAAACCCCAGCGGATGGAACGCGTGCTGCGCGACCTAAAGGGCGTGCTTCGGCCGGATCAGCTCGTCATCTCGATAGTCGCCGGCGCACGTATCGAACGGCTTGCGGAAGAGCTCGGGACGGCCAAGATCGTCCGGGCGATGCCGAATACGCCTTCGCAGATCGGCGCGGGCATCTCCGCGTGGACATGTACGGTCGCTGTAAGCGACACCGAGCGCGGTCACGTCCGCGAACTTCTCTCGGCTCTCGGCAAGGAGCTTTTCGTCGAGACCGAGAACATGATCGATATGGCCACATCGCTCTCGGCGACCGGGCCGACTTACATCTTTATGGTGATGGAGGCGTTGACCGACGCGGGGGTGCATCTTGGCTTCTCGCGCGATCTCGCAAAGGAGTTGGTTCAGGAAACGATGCTGGGTTCGGTGAAATTCGCGATGGAATCTCACAAGCACCCGGCAGAACTTCGCAACATGGTCACGTCGCCAGGCGGCACTTCCGCCGAAGCCATCTATCAGATGGAAAAAGGAACGCTGCGAACCGTGCTCTCAAAGGCCGTGTACGCAGCGTATAAACGAGCGGTCGATCTCGGAAACAGAAACTAGGGTTTCCCCGCGCTCAGGTATTTCTCAAACCAATCCAGGTTGCTCTGCATCACGGCCATCTGCAGCTTCGGTTCCTGTATCCCGTGCGGCTGCCGCGGAAGAACGATCATCCGAGTTGGAACGCCTTGTTGCTTCAGGGCGTTATAGAACTCGTACCCCTGCGAGATCGGAACGCGAAGGTCCGACTCGCCGTGCTGGATCAGCGTCGGTGTAGTGACACCACGTACATTGAACATGGCCGAGTGCTTCGCATACACCTCAGGTATCTCCCACGACTGACCGCCGAAGTAATCGGGAACGAATGCGGGGATATCGGCCGTTCCGTTGAAGCTCATCAGGTTCGTCACCGGCGCTCCGGCGGATGCGGCTTTGAAACGTTTGGTCTGGGTTACGATCCAGCTCGTCATATAGCCGCCATA
>CAZSOE010000030.1:0-2132 GCA_964608335.1 uncultured Chloracidobacterium sp. | reverse complement strand
ACACCGGCCGGGCCGCCGTGAATGTTGACGATCGTCGGCACGCGCGTCCCCGCGGTGTAACCGACGGGATAGGTGAGCAGACCTTCGATTTCGCGCCCGTCCTTGCTTTTCCACTTGATAAGCACGGTCTTGCCGATCGGAAGCTTTGCCGTCTCGGCGTTAGCGTTCGTGATCTGGCGAATGCCGCCGTTCGAGTTGCGAACGCCCGCGACGATCTCCGGCGGCGTGGCTGCGGTTTGCGAAACCATGGCTAACGCGATAGTCGAGCCGATGCGGGTCAGCGCTACGCCGCTGATGACCGCGTCCTGATAATCGAGCTGAGTGATCTTTCCGCTCGCCACATCTACCTCATAGAGTGCCGTGCCGGTGCCTTTTGCTTCGTAGAAGAGTATCTTCGCACCGTCGGGCGTCCATCCGATGACGCTTGGCTGGCTGTCGTGCGAGCTTTCGAAAACACGCGGAGCGCCGCCCATCGCCGGGTAAACGCGGATCGTATAGCTCTGTGCCCAGCGGCCCGAATCCGATGCGATTCCCGATATCCAGTTGCCGTCGGGTGAAAAATGCAGTGCCGACTCTGCCGAATCTTTCTGCGAGGCGAGCGCGATCACCGCGCCGCTCGCGACGTGGACTACTGCAATGTCGGACGACGGCCAATAGTTCGGGCTCGGATTCGAAACGTGGTTGAAGACGATCGTTCGGCCGTCCGGCGACCAGTCAAATCCAGTGACGCTGCGGCTGTCGTTGGTAAGCCTTCGAGATTCACGCTTGCCGTTCGCATCCTTTTGGACAGGCAGAACGAACAGTCGGGCAAATTTGACGTTCTCATCGACCCATCTAAAATCGTTCCGGCCGCGGTCGTTCTTTTCCTCGTCCTCGGTTTTTGGATCGGTCATCGTATATGCGATCCATCGACCGTCCGGCGACCATTCGAAATTGCCCACGGCGCCTTTCCCGTCGGTGATCTGCTCCGCCTCGCCACCCGCCATCCTGATAATGAAGATCTGATTCCGGTTGTCCTTCCGGTTGGACGTGAACGCGATCATCGACCCATCCGGCGACCATTCGGGATTGGTCGAAGACCTGTCGCCGTAGGTGATCTGGACGTGTTCTTTTCCGTCAAGCGTACTCAGCCATACCTGAGTGACAAATTCGCTCTTGTCGGCCGCCATAACGGCCTCGTTGACGGTGTAAACGACACGCTTGCCGTCCGGCGAGACCCGCGGGCTCGCGAGCGCCTTGACCTTGACGTGCATTTCGGGCGACCACGTCACCTGGGACGCGGCGGTTGCCGTAAATACGGCAATAACAAAGACAAAAGCCAAAACGGACCTCGTTGACCTCATCGTTAATCCTCCTTGAGAGCCGAAACTCGACAGATCTCTGTGCGCCGGCCCTAATATGGTTGTACAGTTGATCGAGAGCATTCTATCGCTTTTCTCGGGCGAAATGGAGTCGTTAAGCGGCTTGCCGCCGGAAAAGCAAACGATTTAATATCAGCTAACATCCAAAGAGAGCACATTTATCGGGCGAAATGGCCCGGCAGCAAAAATGAAGAAGCTCATTAGTTACGGGTCCTGGATCTTATTTCTTGTCGCGGCGGTTGCTCCAGGCTTAAAAGCGCAGCAGGTAAAGCGCACGCCCTTCGACGTCACCAACTACGTCATGGACGTCACGTTGCTCCCGAACGAGCGAAGGCTCGCGGCAACGGTTGACGTGACATTCGTGCCGCTCGAAGAAGCTCGTTCGGTCGCGTTCGAGCTGAACGGTTCGCTGAAGATCGAGTCAATAACGCGGCAGGACAAAGTGACGACCGCCGTGCCGGTTCGGACACCGTCGGGCGCTGCGACGGTCGTCAAACCGGCGACGCCGACGCTGACCTTTATACAGGACCAAACCAACAGCAGCGATATCGGTCCTCATGTGCGGATCGACTTTGGCGAGGCAGTTGCAAAAGATACCCCGGTTACTCTCCGGTTCAAATATAGCGGGATACTTGACGGCCCGTCAGGTGGCCCGCTTCTCAACAAGCGGCTAGCGTTTGTCGGTGAAAATGGCGGCTATCTGATGTACGCCGCGCGGTGGTTCCCTTTCCACGATTATGCGGCGGACCTTGCAGCGGCAGACATAACGAT
>CAZSOE010000029.1:0-12501 GCA_964608335.1 uncultured Chloracidobacterium sp. | reverse complement strand
TGCCATCGTCGTCGCGCCTGTCGCCAAAGCCTCGGGGGCTGCCAGCCTGGCCTCGCCGATCTATACACTTTTCAGCTACCTCTGCCATCAGCAGGCCGACCGTTCGTTTCATGTCCTCGGCGATCAATTCGCCGTATGCTCGCGGTGCTTTGGCGTTTACTTCGGCCTCGTTGCGGGGTTCGTGGCATATCCGCTCTGGCGTCGAATTGACGCGATCGAACCCCTTCCGCGCGTATGGCTTGTCCTCTCGCTTGTTCCGATCAGCATCGACTGGTCACTCACCTTCTTTGGCGTCTGGGAGAACACTCACGCCTCCCGCTTTGCGACCGGCCTGATCCTGGGCGTCGCCTGCGCAGTGTTTATCATCCCGGCTCTCGTTGAGATCGCCCGGAATCTGACGGGGCGACGAGGAACTTTTGTTGACTCGACATCGTAAAAGGTCCAAGATTGAACCAACCGGCAAACGTATGAGCTTTACCCGCGAATCGGCCGTCCAACATGCAAAAATGGACCTCGCGAAGCGCCTGAAGATAGGCGTTGACGAGGTTCGGGAACAGGGCGTGGCGGATCGCGATTTCCCTGATATGTCGCTCGGTGCACCGGCCAGCGGCGAGATGTCCGCGCAGATGATATCGAGCGGCTGGCAGATAGACCTCGCCGCGGACGGCAAGACATTCGAGTACAGGGCAGATAAATACCAGCTTCGCCTGCACAACTTCGAGGGCGAAAATCACGTCATAGAGTCATAAGTTCGGAGCAGTACCATGAACCGCAATAATCTCTGGATCCACATCGGTCTCGCCACCGTACTCATCGTTTTCGCCGCCGTGCTCGGCCAGCTCGAACGCTGGAAGACCGCACTCAACGGCCCTCAGACACGCATTCCTGTTCAGACAGAACGGACGGTCAAACCGCCAGTCACGGATACCGGCGCCGCTCCTGAGGTCTTGGTGCGTTTCAAGCCCGGCGTGACGCTCGACCGCGTCCGCGAGGTTGCGGCCGCGAACAATGACCGCCTCTCGGACGAGATCGAATCGGTTGGCGGATTAACGGTGATCGACGACCTCGATAATGCTGATGCCGCGACCGTTGCGGCACAATACTCTGCGATGAGTGATCTCGTCGCCTACGCCGAGCCGAACTTTGAAATAAAGCTCGCTCCGCCGGCCGAGACCGATCCTGCCCACGACCTGCTTTACCGAGAGACGGATTCTACGCCGAACGACCCGATGTTTGTCGAACAATGGGCGCTAAACAATCTCGGTCAGGACGGTGGCACAAAACGCGCCGACCTCGACGCGTTGAAAGCCTGGCTCACGACCACCGGCAGCGACGAGGTAGTCGTCGCGGTGCTCGACAGCGGTGTCGATTACACGCACGAGGACCTTCGCGAAAACATGTGGACGCGGCCCGCCAACATTGCTCCCTATACCGATGACGAGCTCGGCACATTTGCCGACCTTAATGGATACGACGGCACGTCGGAGATCCGCGATCCGATGGACGACAACGGCCACGGCACGCACTGCGCCGGCATCATCGGCGCCGAAGGCAATAACGGCAAGGGCGTCGCGGGCATTAACTGGAAGGTCAAGATAATGCCGCTCAAATTCCTGGGCCGCGGCGGCTTCGGATCGACCAACGACGCGATCGAAGCGATCAATTACGCGATCGACCGCAAGAAGAAAGGCGTCAACCTCCGTGTCATCAGTGCAAGCTGGGGATCGAATTCAAAGTCAAAGGCTCTTGAGGACACGATCCGCGCCGCGGGCGACGCCGGCATATTGTTCATCGCCGCAGCGGGCAACGATTCGTCCGACAACGACCGCCGGCCGCATTATCCCTCCAACTACGACCTGCCGAACGTGATCAGCGTCGCCGCGCTCGACCGGAACGACCAGTTGGCTTCTTTCTCTAATTACGGCGCCAAGACCGTGCACGTCGCGGCACCCGGCAAGGACATCGTCTCGACGTGGCTCAATGACGGTTATCGCGCCGCATCAGGAACGTCGATGGCGACGCCTTACGTTTCCGGCATCGCCGCACTGATCATCGCCAACGATCCCGGCATCACGCTCAAGCAGCTCCGTGCGCGCCTGCTCGGCACCGCCGACGAGCTCCCCCAGCTTAAGGGCAAAGTGGCAAGCGGCGGCCGCGTCTGCGCCGCCAACGCCCTCGGAAACATCGTGAAATCGCACTCACATTAGCGTTGATTCGGGCCGTCTGAACGTTGCCAGTCACGGGCCTCGGTGCGATAATGGCTTCTCTCGACGGCCATGGCAACGGTTACCGCAGCTGCTGCGCGATTTGCGGCGAGTATTGCGCTCGCGTGTTTCCTCTCGCTCATTAACCACGCGGAACGACTGCCCGTAAAGACCTACTCGGTAGCCGATGGGCTCCTTCGTGACAACGTCACGCGGATCCGGCAGGATTCCCGCGGTTTTTTGTGGCTCTGCACCGCGGAGGGGATATCACTCTTCGACGGGTCCGAGTTCAGGAACTTCACAACAGATGACGGCCTTCCCGATCGACATGTTAATGACGTCCTCGAGACGCGAAACGGCAACTACCTGATCGCGACCGACGCAGGCCTCGCGCGACTCGATCCCCGAGGTCTCCGTGGTGATCGGGCGAACCCGCTGTTCAGTGTTCTTTCCTTGGCAGACTCCGGGTCTCCCGACGTGCACGTGCTTTTAGAGGACGATGGCGGACGGGTCTGGGTCGGGACCGATGACGGTCTATTCCGGAGCCTGGTTGAATCCGACACGGTCGCTTTCGAACGGGTGCCGCTGCCGGCCGCAGCGAACGAACCAACCCGGTTCAATATCCGGACCATTTTCCAGGACAGTGACCGGATCGTGTGGGTCGGCACCGACACCCACGGGCTTTTTCGCATCGTAGGCGATGGGCGTATCGAGCGCTACCCGATCGGTGTCGTCGCGATGGAGCAGGACCGACAAGGCCGGCTCTGGGCAGCAATGAGCGTCGATGTTGTCGGTCTGAGCCTTCTGGATCCCAAGCCCGTCGAAGGCAAAAACATCGTCCTGAGACGCTACGGACGAAAAGATGGCTTTGCGATCGACCGTGTCTTATCGATTCATCAGGCGAAGGATGGACGACTGTGGGTCGGAACGGTCGGCGGCCTGTGCCTCTGGCAGGTCGATATGCCGGCGGGACAGATCTGTAAACCCTACGTCGCGGCGAACGGATTGTGCGACCTGGAGGTCTGGACCATCACCGAGGACAGAGATGGCAATCTGTGGGTTGGCACACGGTGTGGGGCCAAGAAGATCACCAAATTCGGGTTCACGTCTTATTTCCGTGCCGACGGCCTGGCCTTCGATACGGCCAACTCTATCTTCGAAAACCGGAATGGAGACCTTTTCGTTAGCTTCAACGTCAGCAAGAGGCCCCTGAGTCGTTTTGACGGCGAGCGGTTCACGCCGGTCGAGCCGAACCTTCCCGGCAGCATCGGATATGGCTGGGGATGGAAGCAAACCGTGCTGCAAGATCGCGTAGGTGAGTGGTGGTTCCCTACGAAACAGGGCATATATCGGTTCTCGGGACAGTCGTTCGAAACCCTCGGGCGGGCAAAGCCTGAGAAGGTTCCGTTCCGCGAACAAGATGTCGAGATCTTCCGGATCTTCGAGGATTCGCGCGGGGACGTTTGGATCGCTACAACAGAACCCAACGAGTTGTGGCGATGGGAGCGTACGGTCAATCGGTGGCGTAATTTTTCGGCTGACGCAGGGGTTTCTCTGCAGCGGCTGATAACTGCCTTCACTGAGGATGCGGCCGGCAACCTGTGGATCGTCGGCAGCCTCGACGATGCGGCGCTGATCCGCTATCGCGACGGAAAGTTCAGGATCTTCTCGCAGACCGAAGGCATGCCTAAGGGCTGGACACGTGACCTGATGTTCGACCGTGCGGGCGCACTTTGGCTGGCAAATGGAACCGTGGGACTGTTACGCGTAAATGACCCGAACCTAGACCGGCTCGACTTTACCAGGTATACGACGGCCGACGGCCTCGCAAGTAACGGCATATATTGCGTAACTGCCGACGAGTTCGGAAGGATCTATGCGGGCAGCGGGCGCGGTGTTGACCGGCTCGATCCGGCGACGGGTCAGGTCGAGAATCTAACCATCGCGGACGGGCTTCCGGACAGCAGTGTCGAGGTGGCCTATCGTGATCGCCACAACGCATTGTGGTTTGCCACGTCGAATGGTCTCGCCCGCTTTGTGCCGGAACCCGAACGGACCCGAGTGCCTCCGGTCATCCTGATCACTGGTCTCCGCGCGGCCGGGCACGCGCGGCCGATCTCAATTCTCGGGGAGATCGAGGTGCCGTCGTTCGATCTCACTCCGACTGAGAATCAGATCGGGGTCGATTTTGTAGGCTTGGCAGCTAATCTCAGCGAAAAGCTGCGTTTCGAATACCGCCTGGGTGACGCCCCTTGGACCCCGACGACCGAGAGAACGCTCAATTTTGCAAATCTCGGCGCGGGCGACTATCGGTTCGAGGTGCGCGCCGTTACGTCACACAAGGTCTATAGCCGGACACCTGCTTCGATCTCGTTCCGAATTGCCGCACCTGTATGGCAGAGGTGGTGGTTCATTGCGGGGCTGGTCCTGCTGACAGCACTGGTCATATATTCGCTCTATCGATATCGACTCCGGCAACTCGTCGAGATCGAGCGGACGCGCACACGCATAGCGACCGACCTGCACGACGACATAGGCTCGAATCTATCAAAGATCTCGCTGCTCAGCGAGATCGTAAAGCTTCAGCCCGCTCCGAACGCGAGGGAACGCGAACGGCTGCTGGACTCCATCGCTGCGATCTCTCGTGAATCGACTCAGTCGATGAGTGATATAGTTTGGGCGATCAGCCCACGACGTGATTCGATGCTCGAGCTCACCCGACGAATGAGAGGCCATGCGGAGGAGGTGTTCGTTGACAGAGGCGTGCAGCTGAGTTTCCATGTACCGCCTGACGGAGCACGCCTAAAACTCTCGATGAACACGCGGCGCGAGCTGTATCTGATCTTCAAGGAGGCAGTCAACAACATAGTGAAACATTCGGCCTGCAAACAGTGCGAGATCGACCTTCGGATCGTCGACCAGGAAATCTCGCTCGAGGTCCGCGACGACGGGCGAGGTTTTGATATGGCGCGCGGCACCGATGGCAACGGGCTCGAGAATATGCGCAATCGGGCTGTCGCGGCAGGTGGAAAACTTGATGTTGCGTCGGAGGTCGACCGCGGAACAACGGTCAATGTGCGCTTTCCGCTGCAGTGAGCACCTGCGTACATACACAGGTCTTAGACCCTTCGCAAAGGTTTACGATGCAATAGAGATGATCGCACAAACTCCAGCCAGCTCGACGAGGACCGAGCCTGTCCGCGTCCTCGTGATCGAGGACCAGCGCGAGCTTCGCGAAGGGCTTCGCAGTTTGCTCGATCTCACTGAGAACTTCCAATGTGTCAAGAGTTGCTCTTCGATGGAAGAAGCCCTTCGGTTTGTCGAGACCGATCCCGTCGATCTGATCCTGACCGACATCGGGCTGCCGAGGATGGACGGGATAGAAGGCACTCGTCTCCTGCGTGAGAAGGTTCCCGAACTGCCCATCGTAGTTCTCACCGTTCACGCCGAGAACGATAAGATCTTCCAGGCGTTGTGTGCAGGGGCCAGCGGTTATCTGCTGAAGAACACCTCGGCAGCCAAGATCATCGAGTCGTTGAATGACGTACTGAACGGTGGGGCCCCGATGTCCTCCGACGTCGCTGGAAAGGTCGTCCAGTTGTTTCGAACATTTGCTCCGCCGGCGGAAGCCGATTATCGGCTTACCGAACAAGAAACACGTATCCTCAGAATGCTCGTTGACGGTCATCACTATAAGACCGCCGCCCGCGAGCTCGGCATCTCGAAGAGCACCGTCTCGTTCCACCTCAAAAACGTTTACGAAAAGCTCCAGGTTCACTCAAAAACCGAAGCAGTGGCTAAGGCACTTCGCGAGAGCCTTATCTGATAAGCTCTCCAACCACCTAGCTAAATACACAGTTACCGAAGCGCTCCATCCGACTTAGGATTGAGTCAAAGAGCACACTTCGTGGAAATTATCGGGCGCAACTTGAGAGAAATTATGAAACTAAAGAGCTTCTTGCGCATGATCTTGTTCGCAGCAAGTTTCGCCATATCCCCTTTGCCAGCTCAGGCTCAATGCGCACAGTGGGACGTCAGCGGGAAGTGGGAGCTCGAACAAGGCAACGGGTTGACGATCGAAATGGACCTCAGACAATCCGATACCGCCTTAAGCGGGCGCGCCGAGGTGGTTAAAACAGGTCCGATAGCTTTCGGTAGAAAATCGTCGGGTCCTCGCTCGGGCATCGTCGGCGGGAGCATAAACGGGAATGACTTCCTTGTATATGTAGGTTGGGACACCGGTTCGACAGGAGTGTATCAGGGTTCGATAAACTCCGCTGGCAGGATCGCGGGTTCGACCCACGAGAAGGCAAAGCCCCGAAATTCTGCGCCGTGGTTCAGCTCGGGGATGATGAAGTGCAAGCCTGTGCCTCCGCCCGCCAAACCACCCCCCGCCGTGCCCACAACGCCCAAGCCCGTCAAGACGCTCGGCAAAAACAAGGTCCCGCAGCCGCAGCCTGCCGAGGCAAAGCCACTCGTCCCGCCCTATATCGCTGCAACCCCGCCTGTAGTCAAGTTGCAGCCGCTCGAGCAGGTCGCTAAGACAACGCTGGTTTGGGATGCGGGCCCCGACCATCCCTATGCTGAGATCTGGCTTAGCGTCGATGGTGCGGACGAAACATTTGTGATGGAAAAAGGCAAGGGATCGCTCGAGGTAACACTCCAGCCTGGCCTGCTGTACATATACGTTTTGACGGACTCCGGAAAGAGGCTTGCCACGGTCGAGGTCCGCGCCGTTCGTTGATCTGTCGGGAGTCGTTAAAAAGGGGCGGGCCCGGGGTTTAGGGAGATAACTATGAGATCAGACATTTTGCGATCAAGAGAAAGCTTGCTGGCGGCTGCAGCGTCAATGTTAGTACTCGTTTTCACTCAGTCATCGCTGGGCCAGGACAAGGTGTGCGACGCGAGCGGAAAGATCTGCAAAGTAAGGCAGGAAATACGTGCCGGTACGGAGGTTGACAGGGACAGACAGCGTCTGATGGGACTCGTGATTGTCAACGGCGGATGTTCGGGCACCCTCCTCAACGACTTTTGGGTGCTAACGGCGCGTCACTGCGTGACAGTTGGAAATGCCATTTCAGGTCAGCTTTTACCGCCGAGCCAAGTCACGATAACGGCCGCATGGGCGCCGGGACAACGCCCGACCGCCACGCGTATCTATGACTTTAAGGTGAACACTGCTGCAGGATCCCCGCGCAACCGGGATATCGTTCTTGTGTACCTCGGTACGACCAACTTTGGCGAAGTCAATCGTCAGCCCATATACACGGTCAGTGTTCGCGACGCGAGCGGGTCTGTCCGGCTGAGCGGCACGCTCAAGCCCGAGGATCTCGTCACGCAGTATGGCATCGGCTATTCATCGTTCGCCTCTGGCACGGTCGGCGGGATCCCGCCCCCGATGCCTTCTGCTGGCCTCGGCACATACCGCAGCTCTCAATTCAACCCGTCAAGCATCACCGAAACGCACTACAACCTCGCAATGAACTCGAACACCCAGGTCGGTCACGGCGGTGACAGCGGCGGGCCGACGTGGGTTACTGTGGGAGGTTTTAACGTCGGGATCGCCGGCGTCCAGTCGACGTGTATGCCAACCGCATATCTCATGGTACCGGGCCAGCCCCAGGATTGGCGGTGGGCGACAGGCGTCAGTTACTGCACTTACGTTTCGACCGCGCGGTTCGTGGGTGAGATCAGCGATACGATACGCGAGACTCCGCAGGGCGGGGCCGCGACGCGGATGGCGTCAGTAACCAACGATTTCAACTCGGACGGCTTTGCCGACATCCTTTGGTACAACTCTACGAACGGCGAATCGCAGGTCTGGCACCTGAACGGCCCGTCCCGCGTCGGGCGTGCGACCCTAACCGCCAATGGCTCACCCGTCAACATTGGGCCGCCATGGCGCATCGCCGGAAGCAGAGACTTCGACGGCGATGGCAATACCGATCTGCTCTGGTATAACAGCTCGAGCGGCGAGACCAAGATCTGGTATCTCAATCGCTTCGCGTTCAAGGCTGAGGCGACCGTCGTGGGCGAAGCGGGCCAACCGACCTACATCGGGCCGCCATTCCGCATCGTCGGAACGAACTTCGACACGAAACCCCAGATCATTTGGTACAACACCCAAACCGGTGAGACCCAACTTTGGCGAATGAACAACAACAAGATCGGCAGCAGGTTGGTGGTCTTTGGCGAGGACGGTAAGCAGGCCTTTGTCGGTCCACCTTACAGCATCGTCGGCAGCGGGGATTTCGACGGGGACGGAAGAGACGACATCGTCTGGCACAATGCCGACCGAGGAGAGGTCCGGATCTGGTTCATGAACGACGGGAGGATAGTAAGCCAACGCAGCGTGCTTGAGGAGAGTGGCCAGGTATTTGGTTCGGGTCGCCGGTGGGTCATAGTCGGGACGAACGACTTCAACCGCGACGGCATGGCCGATATCCTCTGGCACCACGGGAACACCGGCACGACCCAGATCTTCTATATGGAGGGCTCTAAGATCCGCTCGCGGGAAAGTGTCGAGGCCGGCAAAGACGGCGGCGGCCATCTTGTCACCGCACCGTGGAGCATCATCAGCCATTGATCAGATATCGAGGGAGGTGAGAGAAATGAAACCAATCAAATTGAAATTCTACGCGCTGTTTCTAATGGCTCTTGGGTTTGTTTTGTCAGGACAGGCCATCGCTCAAGACCGTTCCGAGGACCGCGACAAACCCACACCGGTCACATCCAATGAGATCTTCGATGACCTCGACGGCAGCGACGATCAGTATTTCTATAGGTTCAGCGTCGGCCCCGGAAAGCTCACGATCACATTCGAAGTAAGTGCGAACGGGACGAACGCCGGGGCAACTCTAGACCTGTTCGACACGAAATCAAAGTCGATCCTATCGGCGGTGTTGGCACAGGGCGTAGATAAAGGTTCGGAACGCGTCGTAAAAACTCTCACGTCAGCAAGAGCCCGCGAGATCGTTATGCGGATCAAAGGGATCAAATACGGCGACAGCGGCGGTACCGGCACCTACAAGATAACTTTCGACGGCCCGATCCTTCTTAAAGGGCCCGGTGGACCAAATTAAGCACGGGAAGGAATGAGTCATGCGTAAAGAGGATGTTCTTAGGCCCCATTTATCCGCATGGGCTGCTTTGCTGTGCGTCTTGTGTTTTTCAAATTTCACAAATGCGCAGACGGGTGACTGGCCCCGGTGCGTTTACGACAGGTGGATACTCAAGCAGGCGAATGGCCCCGTGGTGACAATGGAGCTCAAGCAGGAGGGAAAGAGACTAACGGGCAAGGCCTCGTACGATACCGGCCGGCGGGGTATTATGCGAGGGACTGTGACCGGATCCGTTTGGGCCCAGCAGGCCGGCACTAAACCCTCAAACTACGATCGCGATTTCTTGCGGCTTGAAATAGTCTGGTACGGTGCCGTGGGAATATACGAAGGATCGAAAGGAAGAGCCTCGACCCGGTTGTCGGGAACAACGTGGGAAAAGAGCAAACCCGCGCAGACGGTCGAGTGGTGGAGCGATTCCAAGTTCAACTGCTTTGCGTTGGAATAGCCGAACACTGATCGGCTATTCCCGGCCCACGTTTTGGAGCATCGGCGAGCCGAAGTCGTCTGGCAGCGATCGGTCATGCGACCTTCAAGATCTCCTAATTCATTGTAAATACTCCAGTTACTACCTGTGGCACGGCCTTTGCGATGTTTCAGAACGGAGCAATGGCCAACACATTGCCTATTTTCAAGGAATTGGAGAAAACAATGAACAGACTTAACAAAGTAATAGGACTTGCCGCATTTTCCCTGATGGTTTTGGGTTTGCCGGCCATCGCTTCGGCTCAGTACTATCCGAATCCGAATGACCGTAACGGACGGAACGACGGTCGTTATGATGACCGCTATGGCCGGAATGATGGACGTTACGGCGGGCACGATCAAAGGTCGCTGATCCGCAATCTTAAGCAGAACACGCGCGAATTCACGCGTCAGCTTGATCGCGACCTCGACCGCAGCCGGATGAACGGAACGCGCCGTGAGGACCAGATCAACAACGTTGCCGCGCGATTTCGCGACGCCGTCAACCGCCTGGACAACAACGGCTATTACGACAATCGCCGCAACAGCTATGGCGGCAACAATGAGATGAGGCGTGTCTACGACCTCGCTGCGCAGATCGAACGTTCGATCGGCCGGGCGCAGATCAGCTATCAGACGCGAAACCTTTGGTCGGCCGTCCGAAACGACCTTCAGTCGCTCAGCCGCGGCTATGGTTACAACAACGGTCGCTACGGCGACCCCGGCAACAACAACGGCCGCTACGGCAATGGTCGCAACGGTCTGCCAAGCTGGTGGCCCTTCTAACGCTGCGTGTAGCCTAAGTTAGATCCCTTTATCGCCCGCTTCTTTTATCGAGGAGCGGGCTTTTTTGCAATTGCGCGTCGGCGGGCTATAGTCTCGGTATGCCCGGGACGCTCTACGTGGTCGCAACACCGATCGGCAACCTGCAGGACGTGAGCCGCCGCGTCCTCGATACGCTTCGCGATGTCGACCTGATAGCATGCGAGGACACCCGCCATACGGGCAAGCTGCTCGAGCATTTCCGCATTTCGAATAAGCTCACCAGCTATCACGAACATAACGAGCGCGAGCGTGCCGAGGAACTTGCCGACAAGCTACTGAATGACGCAAAGATCGCGCTCGTTTCGGATGCGGGCACACCGGCGATCAGCGACCCTGGTTATCACATTATTCGTCGGGCCATCGAGGTCGGTGCGACCGTGATCGCCGTCCCCGGGCCGGCGGCGTTCGTTGCGGCCGCCGTCGTGTCCGGTATCCCGATCGACTCGCTATTTTTCGGCGGTTTCCTTCCACAAAAAAAAGGCGAACGGCGAAAGCGGCTGGCCGAGGTCAAGGACCTGCCCGCGACCCTCGTCTTTTACGAGGCTCCGCATCGGATCGGCCGGTGTCTTGTCGACTGTCTGACGGTCCTTGGTGACCGCCGAGCGGCGGTCGCCCGCGAATTGACCAAACTTCACGAAGAAACGGTCCGCGGCCGTCTGAGCGAGCTTGTTCCAAAATACGAGGGCCAAAAGGTCAAGGGCGAGATCGTGCTGGTCGTGGAACGGGCCCCGCAGCAGGAACGGGCTCCGGGTACCGTCGGCAAGAAGGAACTTGTTCGCCGGATCACGGAGCTCGAGGCCGAGGGGTTCGATCCAAAAGCTGCCTTAAAACGGGCGGCGAAGGAGTTTGGACTGAGCAAGTCCGAGGCCTACGCGCTTACTCGAGTGAAACAAAGATCGCCTGGCAAAAAATAAGCGAGGGAGACGTCTCCCACACCGTCTCCCTCTTTTTCGCGGGCGCATACAGGGCGTACGCGTATCCGCGAAACCGATACCATCAAATTGTCTTTCCGGGAGCTGGGTGCCTAGTGGCGCTAAAACCTTTACACAATCCGCAAACAGTGTCAAGCGTAAAGGTCACGCCCGAGCGTTAACCCTTGGCCGAACCGCGAAAGTCCTTTATTTCCATACCGTAACGCTCGCGGACATATTCCTCAGCGGCGGCATTCACCGAGCGGAGATTGGCCAACCGCCGCTTCGACTTTCGGATGTGAGTACGAGTTCGTGCGGCGATTTGAGCGAGCAGATCACGTCCGGCGGCTGCATCGGCCTCGACCCTTTGCCGAAGCGTAAAAAGCTCCGATTCCTCAGCCTCGGCCCGTTCGCTCAGCAGCTCTGTTAGCCGGTGCCTGACCTGCGAGATCTGGCGGATCGCCCGCACAAGCCGGTCACCGACCGAATCGCCGACCACGAGGTCCGCGCTGTGCCGAAAGTCGGCCGCAAGCTTATCGAGCCGTGCCTGGTCGCCGGCCGAATAGGCACTGTTGAGTTGGGCCATCAGCGTGTGGCGTTTTTCCTTTTCTTGTGCGTCGAGTGCAAGATCGGGATGAATGATCCGTGCGAGTTGATGGTAGGCCTTGCGCGCCTCGGCGGTTGGTTCGAACCGCGTGTTCGCCTTCTCGGCATCCTCTGCAGCCCGGGCGGCCGATTCTTCCGCGCGGCGGCGGAGTTCTTCCGCCTTCTTCTTTATTTCTTCGTCGTCCGGGACGAGTTTGTATTCCTCCTCGGCGATCTCGGCCTCGATCTCGTCGAACTCGGCATACAAGCGCGCGACGTCCATCGTGTACCGCGCCTCAAACCTCTCGAGCCCTTCACGAAGATCGGCCATCTCTTCCTCGGCCGTCGCGAGCCGGTCTTTGAGTCGCTCGAGCACGCGCTGCTTCTTGTCGA
>CAZSOE010000028.1:0-12754 GCA_964608335.1 uncultured Chloracidobacterium sp. | reverse complement strand
CGGCTCGCCGCTGCCGTAGCTTCTGGGCCGGAACGCGGGCATCCGTGCCCGCATCGCCGGTTCCTCCGGCGAGACATAAGTCTGCTGATATTGCGCGCGCGGCTACGGCTGGTCTGGACGCGTAGCGTCCATGCGGGCAGGGATGCCCGCGTTCGGGCAAAGAAGTGACCGTGCCGCATGCGGAAATTCCGAAAAATGTTTGACTGAAACCCCGGCAACTCGGTAACATAGCTAATTGCTTCTGATTACGCTCCCGTAGCTCAGCTGGATAGAGCAACAGCCTTCTAAGCTGTGGGTCGCACGTTCGAGTCGTGCCGGGGGCAAAGATTGAAGTGGTTGTTTGGGGTTTCGCCTTCAAACTTCCCCGGGTTCGGGGTCGGGATCTCCAAAAATATAGAAATTCGGGGTCGATTGCGGATTTATTAACCGTTGGAGCAGGCTGTGTGGCTTCACCCGCGATCCGGGACCCGACCGAACAATTTGTGGCGGCTATAGTTCAGCGGTTAGAACGCCAGATTGTGGTTCTGGATGTCGTGGGTTCGATTCCCACTAGCCGCCCCACCTTGTCGCCGGGCGTTTTATGTTCACCAGGAGAAACGTATTAATCGGGGTTGTCCTCCTCCTTGGACTAACAATTTGCACATTCGGGCAGTTCGGGCCGCGCGAGAAGTACGTCAAGGGCGAGCTGCTGGTAAAGTTCGGCGCCGGGGCCGATTCTGACCAGGCCAGGACGGCCAACCGCTCGGTCGGCTCGGTCGAGCTCGAACGCCTCGGCGATCTTGGCTGGCAGCGCGTCCGCATCCCGCCGGGGATGACCATGGACGAGGCCATTCGGGAGTATAAGCGAACCGAAGGGGTCCTCGAGGTCCAGCCGAACTACTACTACCGCCTGCAGCTCACTCCCAACGACACACAGTTCGGCAGCCAGTGGGGGATGACCAAGATATCGGCCCCGGCGGCCTGGAACCTGCAGACCGGCAGCTCCAGCGTCGTCGTCGCTGTCATTGACACCGGCATTCGCTACACTCACGAAGACCTTGCGTCGAACATTTGGTTCAATCCGGGCGAGACCTTCGGCAACGGGATCGATGACGATGCCAATGGTTATATAGACGATTTCATCGGCTGGGATTTCTACTCGAACGACAACCTTCCGCTCGATGCTCCGCTTGGCGGCATCACCGGGCACGGCACGCACGTCGCGGGAATTATCGGGGCAATCGGAAACAACGGCGTCGGCGTAACGGGTCTGAACTGGAACGTCCGGCTGATGACGATCAAGATCTACGGAACGCAGGGCGACGATACGACATCCGCAATGCTGATCAGCGCATACAACTACGTCCGCGGGATGAAAGCCCGCGGGGTTAACGTGCGCGTCACGAATAATTCGTACGGCGGCTGTGCCGAAGCATGTGGTTTCGACCAGGCGACAAAAGACGCGATCGATGCGCTGGGCGACCTCGGCATCCTGAACGTTTTCGCCGCAGGCAATGCGGGCAACAACAACGACATCACTCCCTTCTACCCGGGAAGTTACGACAGCCCGAGCATTCTCGCAGTGGCCGGTTCAAATCAGACGGACGACAACGTTTTCAGCTACGGCATCAACAGTGTTGACCTAGCCGCACCTGGATTCGGGATCCTGAGCACTTACAACACCGGGCAGGATAACGGGTACGTGACCCTTTCGGGCACTTCGATGGCAACGCCACACGTTGCCGGTGCCGCCGCACTGTTGGCAGCCCAGAACCCGAATCTTTCGGCCGCATCCATCAAAGCGACCCTGATGAATACCGTCGACATCCTGCCGCAATGGGCATCGCTCGTAAAAACCGGCGGACGACTCAATGTGGACCGGGCCCTTCGCCAGCAGACCGTATGTTCGTTCACACCGTCGCAGAGTTCGATCAAGCTGCCCACAAAGGGTGGGACATTTTCGGTCCAGGTGCCGGCCAACGTCAACTGTGAGTTCAAGGTAAAGAGCAACGCCAAGTGGATAACCGTAGTGAGCCCGAAGGTGCAAAGCGGAGTGTCCACCGTCACATTCAGAGTTACGGTCAACCCGGTCATCTCGCGGACCGGTACTATTACCATCGGGGACCAAACCTTGACGATCAGGCAGGCGAGAAACGAGTAGGAAAGCTGGGAATTCGTTCGACTTTTTGGGGCAGGAAATTGTCTAAAGATTTCAGAAGGCCCCATAAATTAAGGCGTTTACGCCTTTTTGAGCGGTCAGGTTTTTATTGCCAGCAGTGGCCTGCAAATGTTATATTTGAGGTTCGTCAGCAATTGAGGCCTCATTCCACTGCCTCATTAAGGATCAGCTTTTAGATTAAGGTTAAAACAAATGAGAAGTATCTCTGCCAGAGTCCGCAAGATCGCGTTTTTCACCCTTTTTACACTGCTCCTGACAGGAACGGCGATGCCGCAGCTATCGCTCCGCAAGGCGATGGACGTCGACGCCGATGGCAAAGCCGACTTTACGGTCGTGCGGCCCGGAACGAACGTGTGGTGGACGGCGAAGAGTGGCGGCGGCTATACGGAGACCGTCTTCGGCCTGAATGGCGAGGATTACTACACACCGGGCGACTATGACGGCGACGGTAAAGGTGACCTGGCCGTGTGGCGCGATTCGACAGGCGTCTTCTGGATCCAGAGAAGCAGCGACGGCACGGTTACCGCGTACCAGTGGGGCCTGACCGGCGATGAACCGGTCGCCCGCGATTACGACGGCGACGGCAAGACCGACATGGCCGTCGTGCGACGCACCGGCGGCGTGATGATCTGGTACGTTGTCTTCAGTACGGGCGGATTTACCGGATACCAGTGGGGCGCGCAGACGGATAACACTTCACCGGGCGATTATGACGGTGACGGCAAGTTCGATTTTTCGATCCAGCGGCCGGGAGCGACGGCGGGCAGCCAGGCCATCTTCTTTACGCTTCTAAGCCAGACCCAGACGCTGCAGACCGCGTTTTGGGGGGTCACGAACGACCTCGTCGTTCCGGGCGATTACGATGGCGACGGGAAGACCGACTATGCCGTGGTCCGGGAAGGTACGACACCGACGGCTCCGCTGACCTGGTACATTATGATGAGCGGCGGCGGATTTCTCGGCTACGTGTTTGGGTTGACGGGGTCCGATTTCAACGTGCAGAACGACTATGACGGCGACGGAAAGACGGACATAGCGGTGTGGCGCGATGCTACGGGCGACTTTTACGTTGTGCGGAGCAGCGATGGCGGGGTGAGTACGTATCGATGGGGCGTCCCGAACGACTATCCGCTCGGCCAGTACGATACGCATTAAGACGCGAACTTTTAGAAGTCTCGAAACCGGCCGGAGAACGACATTGTCCTACGTCCGTTTTTGTTTGTGGGAGCACTTTTGTAGTAGCTTTCTGTTTTGACAGATGCGCAAATTTCACGAGGCCATCGCAAGTTTCCCGCAACGGACGGTCGTTGTCGTTGGCGACGTGGTCGCGGACCAGTTTTTGAGCGGGACCATCTCGCGCGTTTCGCGTGAGGCTCCGGTGTTCATAATGCGGCACGACGAAACGGTAACCCTGCCGGGCGGAGCAGCCAACGCCGCGGCGAATATTGTCGCGCTTGGGGCAAGGCCTGTCCTGATCGGACTTGTCGGCGAGGATGTAAATGGCGAATTGCTCGCAGCGGCGCTCGACACGTCGGGGGTTGGTCGCGATTTCCTGGTCTCATCGAGCGCCCTGACCACGACGACAAAGGTGAGGGTGCTCGCCGGGCAACACTATGCGCCGCGACAGCAGGTGATCAGGATCGATTACGAGGACCGGAGAACGATCGACGCCGGTCTTCTCCAGTGGATGAGGACGGAATTTGCGGCGCAGGTCGAGGCGGCCGACGCGATCATCATTTCGGATTATGGGTGCGGTGCGGTGTTCCCCGAGATCTTTAAGGACGCCCTGGAGGCTGCGACCCGCAAATCTATCCCGCTAATTGTTGACTCGCGAAGCCGACTGACCGAATTCGCCGGTGCGACAACGGCGACACCGAACCGCGAGGAGGTCGAAAGCATACTTGGTCCCGAGTTCACCCCCGCGGAATGCGAGGAGCTCCGTGTGCGGCTCGGGCTTACGGCGCTCCTTGTGACGTACGGGAACGAGGGCATGACGCTCTTTGAAAAAGGACGGCCCGCGCACCACATCGACGCAGTCGGATCGACCGAGCCGGTTGACGTGACCGGCGCGGGCGATACGGTGATCGCGGCTTATGCTCTCGGGTTGGCGTCCGGACTGAGTTTTGCCGAGTCGGCAACTATCGCCAACCATGCCGGCGGTATCGTCGTGATGAGGAGACGGACGGCGACAGTTTCTACAAAGGAACTTCTCGCCTCACTTAATGGCGAACCTGAGCCGCAGGCCACAACGCACGCCGGGTGAACAATATGGGTTCTGCACCGATCCTCGGCCGCAAAGAACTGGTTGACAGGGTCGCGGCTGAGCGCGAGAGCGGCTCGCAGATCATCCTTGCGAACGGCTGCTTCGACCTGCTGCATGTGGGCCACATTCGCTATCTTGCCGCGGCGAAGGAACTCGGCGGCGTGCTCGTGGTCGCGATCAATTCTGATCGAACCGCCCGCGCGCTCAAGGGAGACGGCCGACCGTATACGCCAGAGGACGAGCGGGCTGAGGTCGTGGCCGCCCTGCGAGACGTCGACGTCGTAACGATCTTTGACGAGCCGACTGTGGTCAAGCTCATTCGTGAGTTACGGCCTGACGTGCACGCAAAAGGGACGGATTACACCGTCGAGAGTGTTCCGGAGCGCGAGGTGGTTCGCGAATGCGGCGGCCGGGTAGTTATTGTCGGCGACCCGAAAGACCACTCGTCAACCGAGATCGGCAAGAATGTGGAAAGCCCGGACAAAGCAGGAGCTCGTGATCGAGGTCTGGGAGAAGCTTGACTGCGAGAACGTCGGCCGCAGCGAGATCGAGCTTATTGAAACGGCGATCGAAGGCCGCTTTGGCCAGGCGGCGGTGGATTCTCCCATGAGGATCGCACGTCTGCTGGCCGACGAAGGAGCCGAGCTGCGGCACGCCGAGATCCTCGATCTTTACGTCGTGCGGACGTTGAACAAACCATACGACGCGGCGCTGAGAAATATCCTTAAGCTCGACGACCTGCGGAGTGCGCTGCACTCGATCGGAAACCTCGAAAACCTGCGCCGTAAATACCTGGAGGGCAACGACCGACAGGGCCTGCGAAAGGTGCGCGACGCCGCGATCGAGGGAAAGCGGTTGGTGGTCGAACGTGCCGGAGTGCCGGCGAACGAGATCGACGGACAGACCAGCGCCGAGATCGCCAACTGGCTCACCGTCTGGCTTCAGACCCCGGAGAGCTTTGCCGATTGGGTAGAGCTTCGACAGCGTTCGGGCGATTTTGTCGAACGCTTCGGGAAGATGCCAAAGGACTGACATGCGCAGATTTTTCGCCCCCGTGGAAAACTTTACGGCAACGAGCGTGCGTCTTGAGGCGGACGAGACACATCATCTGCGCGACGTGCTGCGGCTGCGCGTGGGCGACGAGGTATATGCGATGGACGGGATGGGGCGCGAGTTCCGCTGTCTGATCAGGAGCATCGATAAACGGGCCGCCGAACTCGAGATACTAGATGCCGCCGCACCGCCCGCACCTGAATCGCCCCTCGATCTGACACTCGCAGCAACGATACTCAAAGCGGACAATTTCGATCTTGTCGTTCACAAATCGGTAGAACTCGGCGCTCGATCTCTTGTCCCACTCCTGACCGTACGCAGCGATGTAAAGATCAAGCACCCTTTGGCCAAACTCGAGCGCTGGCGCCGGATCGCGCTCGAAGCAGCCAAACAGTCTGGGCGCAGCACGATGATGAATATTGCCTCGCCTGTCTCTTTCATTGAATTCGCCGGATCGAACGATTCGCGACACGTCCTCTTTTTTTCCGAACGCGATGGCGGAAGTTTCCCGAACCTCGAACCGCCCGATCAGATCACGGCGGTCGTCGGTCCGGCGGGTGGATGGGACGACGCCGAGATCGACACTGCGGTCGCTAAAGGATTCTCGATCGTTACCCTAGGCGGCCGCGTGCTGCGCGCCGAAACGGCGGCTATCGTCGCCGCCGCGATCATCCAGCATCGATTTGGGGATCTGAATTAGGTTCAAAAAGTGGCTTTCTTAGCGCGGTAGTACGCCTCTCCGCGCTGTTTCATCTTCGCGGTTGCTCCGAGCGCGTGGATGAAGCTCACGAGCATGTCACGGTCCTCGAACTTGAAATTCGCGGTGCCTTCGACATCGACCTCCTGATCGTCGTAGCGGATGATGAGGTATTTAGTGCTCTTCGTTATGAGCCCGGCAAGTCCCGCACCGGGCAGCGGCAGCCGGCTTACTACGTTGCCGGTAGTCGAGGTGCTTGTTTTCGAATCCGGGTAGATCACGAGCAAGGCCGAATAGGGGATCGCAAACATTTCCTTCTTATCTTTGCCGAAGAAAACGAGCCGCTCGTTCTCGTTATCCATTCTCAGCGAGCCAGTTTCTTTTCGGCTGTTGCCGAATATACCGCCCTCGTAACGCGCCTCGACAAGTTCCGGGAGTTGTTTGGTCGAAGCCGTGCTCGTCGTCTCAGGCGGTCTCGGCTGGGCGGCCACGATGCCCGCGAGCAAAAGCACTGCAAACAAGTACATTAGCGACGTCTTCATAGCTCCAAAACCTCTCAGAATGGCTGGCCAGTCACATTATAGACGCGCCGAGCGGTCCGCAGGTTGGTTATTTTACCGCCCGCAACTTCGCCGGCTGAATGTAAGAACTTAGCCGCTCCTGGGCGATGCGGACATACTCCTCGGACACTTCCGATCCGAGCCACCGCCGCCCGAGCAGTTCGGCCACCTTTGCCGTTGTTCCGCTGCCCATAAAACAGTCATAGACCACGTCACCCTCGTTGGTCCAGGTCAGGATCTGGTCCTCGACGAGCTTTTCGGGAAAGATCGCAGGGTGCCTGAAGGCGATCTTGTCCTGGGAGCTCGATGTCCCGACATTGTAGGTGAATATATTGCTCACCTTCCTCTCTCGCTTGATCTCGCGGCCGATGTCCTCGTCGGGCACGTTGCCCCGGCCCCTTTCGGTTATGCGAAACGCCTTGATCTTTGTTCCCGCCGATTTCGTGGGTTCGGTGATCGGGTTGAACGTCTTCGGCTGACCTTTCGAGAAGCAAAACATGTATTCGAACGCCTGTCGTTATCGTCGGCCACAATCTGACGGGATCGGGTTGTTCTTCACATAGAGCATGGTGTCATGGACCTTGAAGCCCGCGTCGCGAAATACGAATGCATGACGAAAACTGGTCAGCGTTTCATCGCCGTTGACCGTCCGGTCGCCGACCACCCATATCACAACACCGCCTTCTTTTGTTTTGCGGAAAAGCGATCCGGCGATCTCCTCGACCGGAAAGTGATAGCCCTCGTAGTCGCGCAGATCATCGTATGGAGGACTCGTGATCGTCATATCGACCAGTCCATCGGACATACGATCAAGCGTGTCTATACAGTTCTCGTGATAGATCCTTCCAAGTTCCATATTCACTCGGGCCACTGATCAAGAAATTGCGTGATGAACGCCTTCTCGGGCTTTTCGGCCTCAGCATCGAGAAAGGCCCGGAACTGCTGCAGCTCGTCAAAATAGCTTTCATCGTTTACCTGGCCGGTAAAGTGCACTACCCGAAGCCAGACCAGATACGTGTTCAGTACATCGATCTGATTGTATTCAACGATGCGCTTGACGTCGCCGGCAAGCCAGAGGTCGGTGACCTGTTCGCCGCTGACATCGATCTTGCCGGGAAATCCGCACATCTTGGCAAGCTCGTCGAGGCGGGGCACCATGTCCCACCGGCCTGAGAACAGCTTCATCAGGTCGAGATGGTCCTCGTTGTCCCACCGCTTAAAGTAATCGATACCCTCCCACGGCTTGTCCGGCCGTCGGCAGAACTCCGGAGCGCTGATCTCATTTACCAGAGCTCGCTGGATAAGCACCTGCAGGTCCGATTCGGCCGAGTTGTACCCGACGAGCTGCGGACAATGCTTGCCGAGCGAGTCGAGAAACCTTGCGATGATCTCGTCCTCACCAACCGGTTCTTCGGTCAATGGCAGAGTTGGAAACGAATTAAGACGAAAATCGACCACCGCCTCACCGTCGCGAAACGCCGGACGCCGAGAAAGAAAGGCGATCGAGACGACGCGCGAGAACAGGTATTTCAGAAAAGGCCGCGGGTTCTTTTCAGCGTCGTACGCGGAGGCGCGTTCCCACAGCGCCTGCATTGCGTCGAGCTCGGTGGTTTCATCCGACAGGTTAAGGAGGCGCTTCGCTCCGCCCGCATCGGGCACCCATTCCATATCAAAGAAGAGAACAAGCTCGTGGATCGGATTCTTAAGCATTAAGGACCGGAAATCGCTGGAATAGAGGCGATCGGAAGACCTAGTTTAGCACAGCGGACGTTAGGCCCCGGACTGCGCACGAAAACGTTCCTAGTGGGGTTTCAGGCCCTACGAAATGGGTAAGCCGCAGTCGCTAGGATCACCCCATTTCCCTTTAGTTTCAATAATTTACAAAGTTTGGCACATCGCTTGCCCCAATAACGCCGTACAGGGGCCGATTGCCGCCCCGAAGGAGAACCAAGATATGAAGAAGAAACTGACAACTCTCGTGATCGCGTCGATCCTTGCGGTCATGACGCCGATGGCGGCAACTTCCGCGTTTGCCCAAAACAGCAAGTACTGCGAAGACAATAATAGCCGTTATACGCGTCAGGCGAGAAAGCGTGACCAGCGTCGGGGCGGTTACAATGACGCCTACTACAATAGCGGTTACCGCGAAGACGAGTACTATGACGACCGGTCTCGCCAGCCGAACGTTTATGACCGTCACCGCAAGGCGATGAACCTCGGCATCGGTGCTGCGGCTGGTGCGATTGTCGGCGGCCTGATCGGCGGCAAGAAAGGAGCCCTGATCGGAGCAGGTGTCGGCGTAGCGGGCGGCGCGATCGTCACGGCCAAACAGAAGCCGCGCAATTATCCGCGATACTAATCGACAGGCGAACGAACGTTCGATCTGTAGGATGACCTTGGGCCCGGAATTCGATCCGGGCCTATTTTTGTGCCTGTGATCGCCGCTCGTATGCCTCGCGCACAATGCGAACGTCTTCGAGAAACGCCGGCAGTTCCTCGAGGCGAAGTGCCTGCGGACCGTCGACAAGTGCGACAGCCGGATCCGGATGAAAGTCGACGAGGACCATATTCGCCCCCGCGATCACTCCTTGTGCCGTGGCGTGGAGAATATCGAGGATCCCGTCGGACGATCGGAACCGCCCGCCGACGGAATGCGAAGGATCGATGCAGACGGGCATCCGGGTCAGCCGCTTTACCGCCGGAATATGCGCGAAATCAACGATGTTTCGATGAGGATCACCAATACTCGTCTTCATCCCGCGTAGAGCAAAGATCACCTTTTGGTTGCCCTCGCTCGCGAGATATTCTGCGGCGTGGAGCGATTCGTCGAGCGTGATGCCAAAGCCGCGCTTGAGCAGGACCGGAAACTCCTGCTGTCGGCCGACGATCTTGAGCAGCTCGAAGTTCTGCGTATTGCGCGTCCCGATCTGAAGCATCACGCCTGTCGGCGACCCGGACTCGTCAAGGGCTGTGCGTATCTCGTCAAGGTGTGATTCATGTGTGATCTCCATGGCGATCACGCGGATACCGTATTTCCCTGCAAGCTCGAAGACATACGGCAGGCAATCTTCGCCGTGACCCTGGAAAGAGTAAGGACTCGTGCGGGGTTTGTATGCACCCATTCGCGTGCAAACCTGACCTTCGCGCTCGAGCGCGCTCATCATCGTCTCGACGCTTTCGCGCGAATCGACGGCGCACAGGCCCGCGAATATGTTCAGATTGTCCTGCCCGAAGCGAACGCCATTGTATGTGAATTCCGTCGGCCTGCGATCATCGGCATGTCGGCCGAGTATCCGGTATGGTTCCGACACGCGGACAGCGTGGTCTACCGCGGCGAAGCTGCGCATCTCGTCGAGCGAAAGCGCCTGCGTGTTACCGATAACATAGATCTCGGTCAACACCTGTTCCGCACCCTGTACCTTGTGAACGCGAAACTCGATATTCGGAAGATTCTGGAGATGCTCTTCGAGCCGCCGGTACTCCCGCGAGTCTTCCTGTGTGCCCGGTCTGAGTACGAGGATCATAAGCTATCGGCCACCGCTGGCCGCTCCTCCATCGAGCCGCAAGGTTGAATAGCGGCCCAGAAATCGCACTTCTTTTGCTTCGGTCCGCGCTTCGTCAAGGGCTCCCGTGAGATCAGCCTCGAGCGGCGGCGCCGCGACATCAAGGTAGAAATTGAATTCGCCCGGTGATTCCACTATCGGCAAGCTCTCGATCTTGACAAGATCGATGCCGCGGCGGACGAACGGCCTCAGCGCGGCGTGGAGCGAACCCGGCCGGTGTTTTAGCCGCAGAACGAGGGTCACCTTTGACCCGGCGGTCGTAACCTCGTTCTCCGGCGTAAGCAAAACGAAGCGCGTATAGTTTTCCGAATTGTCCTCGATATGTGCGCGAAGTACCTTGCCGCCGTAGATCTCCGCTGCGCGCTGGCTGCCGATCGCGGCACGCGTCGCGTCATGGCTTTCGACGGCGCGGCGGACGCTTCCGGCCGTATCATCGGCAGCGATGCGCTTTAGGTCGGGATGGGCCGCGAAGAAACGTGTGCATTGCGCGAGCGCGGCAGGATGCGACTCGACCGTTTTGATCGTGTCGAAGCTCGCGACCTCGCTCCCGACCAGGAAATGGGCGACCGGAAGCACGATCTCGGCGGCTATCGTCAGATCGCTTTTTAGCAGCAGATCGACGCAGCGATGGACCGACCCGATCAAGCTGTTCTCGAGCGGCGAAAGCACCAGGTCGGCCCGGCCGGCCGCGACGGAGCCGAACAGGTCCTCGAACGTCGCACACGAGACGGTCTGACACCCGCTGCCCAGATAGCCGATCGCGGCTTCTTCGCTAAATGTGCCCGGCTCGCCAAGTATCGCAACACGAGCCCCCTCGATCGGCTGCCTCGCTCCAACAGTGTCGTTTGCCGAGCGTTCGCGGCGATATGCCTGCTGCTGAAGCTGAAGCGATTCGTCGATGATCCGCTGGAAGATGTTGACTATGGCCTGATCGTCGAGCGGACCGGGGTTTGTGCTTCGCAGGCGGTCGAGTACCTGCCGTTCGCGATGCGGATCGCACAATGATGCTTCGGCCTCAGATTTAGCGGCACCCACGCGCAATGCGATCTCGGCTCGCCGGTTCAGGAGCCGAACGAGTTCCTGGTCGATCGCATCGATCTCTCCTCGCGGATCGTCGACCTTTTGCACAGGCGGTTCTGGATGCTTCGTCATAAAACCAAAAGGCCACCGATCTCATACAGATGGTGACCTCATTTTTCCCCATTTTGTTTACAGCGTCACCGGCCGATCACGGGATCGAAAAAGAAATACCGAAATGCTGTAAAGCGCGTCATCATTGCCAATAATCAGGCCCAAGGCCTAAAGGATTATACCTGCAAAAGAAAGCTTGTCAATAGTTTTCAGGTTTCGGTCGCGTCTTTATTCTCGGACGGAGGTTCTTATTCGTGCATTCGTGGCTCAGTTAGGTCGCCCTTTCACCGATCAAGTATCGCACAGGCACGTTGCCGATCACGCGGGCCGAGTGTCGTGTGCCTGCGGGCATCAGGTCACGATCGCCGGCTTCGAGGATGACCGTTCCTACACCCTCAACATTCAGCTCAAGCGAGCCCGAGATGATCCAATGCGATTGGTCAGTGGCATGTTCATGCGTGTCGTATTCGGCACCGGGACCGTCGCCCCACTCGAAGGTCCGGTAGCCTTCGGAACCGAGGCTCGCGCGCATTTCATCAGGTGTCAGCGCCGAACCGGCGCCTTTTTCGACGCGGTACTCTCTCATCGACTAAAACGGATATGTATTCGCCTCGATCAATACGCCGGCTATCCGCTGGCGGGCGGCAATGGTATTGACGGGCGAATTGTTCTTGGTAAATCGTTTTAGCGCAACCAGCAAAGTGCGGCCTTCGTCACCTTCGGCAATTGCAGCAAGCGTATTTCGGGCTTTCATTTCCACCCGCTGAATTGCGTCGTTGCAGAAAACCGACGCGATATCGATCTGCCGTGAAGCTGCGTCCTCGCCATTAATGTCGGCAAACTTCTTCGCACGCAGCACAGCCGTTTCCATCTGGTATGCGTCCATGATGATGTCCGCCGAATTGATCAGCACCTCCTGCTGATCGGCGAGGCCCATCATGTACTTCTGCGCCGCGGTACCGAGCACCATCAAGGCGACCTTTTTCGCATTCGCTGCGAGCTTGGTTTCGGCAGCCAGCAACCCGGTATCTTCATCAAACGACATTTGAGGATTGAGGATCTCGTCCTGCAACGCCTTTGCGGCTCCGAGCAGCGCGACCTTGCCTTTCATCGCGCGCTTCATCAACTGTCCTGGGATGAGCATCCGGTTGATCTCGTTCGTACCCTCAAAGATCCGGTTGATGCGCGAGTCGCGATAGGCCTTTTCTGCCGGATAATCCGCCGAGTACCCGGAGCCGCCGAAGATCTGTACCATTTCCTCGACGCCGTAGTCGCGCGCTTCGCTGCACGCTACCTTGTTTATCGAAGATTCGACCGCATACTCTTCGA
>CAZSOE010000027.1:0-13090 GCA_964608335.1 uncultured Chloracidobacterium sp. | reverse complement strand
CTTTTCTAGAAACTCCGGCGGAACAGGTACGAGATCCTGATAAAGAACCGCCGCCCGTCGCGGCGGAAGCCGTCGTCGAACCGATCCCGAAATTCGTTGAAAGCACGATAGTTCGAGTTATCGTTGTAACCGACATAGAATGCCGTACCCGGATTCGGGCTCCAGCCGAAAAGTAGCTGTGAATTAATAGAGCCGTCGACCGTTTCGTAATCAAGCCGAATCCGGGTGAAGGTGAACCGTGTGAATTGATAGGTCGTGCGAAGCGAATAAATATTCGAGTCGAAGGCGGTCAGCTTATTGTCATTGCGCCGGAGTTTCTCACGTTCATAGCTGAGCTCGATGCTCCACGGCTCGGTCGGCTGCAGATCGATACCAAAGTCGTATTGATAACTGAACGCCGGACCGGGATCCAGTTTTGAACTTCCGGCAAGCGCTGCGGGCGAGACCCGCGGATAACGTTCGCTTGCGCCAAAATCATAATCGAAAGCGTTCGTCGTTATACCATAACTCGCGCTGACGGCGATCTTCTCACTGAAGGTCTTGTCGATCTCGGCATCGGATGTGAATTGATTCGCTTTTCGAAAATTCTCGCCGAAGAATACACCTTGCTGCGACGTGTTTCGGCGGGCGCCGAATTCGTCTTCGTAGATCCGGGCAACCTCAAAATCGGTTCCCGTGTCTAGCCGAAGCTGCCCCTGGAAGCTCCATTCAGTATTAAAGCTGATCCGGGCCTGCTGCAGCCGCCCACGTTCGTCGATCGACAATGAGCCAAACGGCCTGGTCGACAATGCGATGAGCTTAGCCCGTGGATTCGGCTCGGTACTGATGCGAAACCCACCCGTCAGTCCATGCGTGTTTGTCCGGCGTGTAAAGCCGACGTCAGCCCGGTAATCCTTGCTGCGACCGCTGACGCCGAAACGGTAGCCGCGATTCTTTCCCGTATAGTCGAGGTTCGCGGAATATGCGATGCCGTTTCCCGAACGATATTGCGCAGCGTCTATCTCGGGATTGTAGAACCAGCGGTGCGAGTTTGTCCCAACCACTTGAAAGTCGAACAGCTTCTGCGGTGTGAGCTGAAACTTGCCGTCCACGCCAACGAGATTGTTGTGTCGTTGCGAACCGAAGTGATATGTCGTCGCGATCATCCCGATGTTCGACTGGACGCCGAAATCCCGCTTAAGCCGCATTACTCCGACATACGCCTTGGTATCAGTACCGGGAAATCGGTCTATCGCTGAAAGCACGCCAATAGTGTTCTTTCCCGACTTTCCCGTTAGCTTCAATGCAACATCGGGATCGGCAATATTACGCGTATTAACTACCTGAAGCCCAGTGCGAAAATAATCGATGCCCTCGAGAAAGAACGGTCTTTTTTCGGGGAAGAAGATCGGGAACCGTTCGTTTGCCCGCACAACGGGTGCGTCGGCCTCGACCTCGGCAAAGTCAGGGTTTATGGCCGCATCGAGTGTAATGTTTGGAGTGAACTGGTATTTGATCGATACTCCAATATCCTTCTTGATCGGATGATTCAACAACCGCGATCCAAAGGGCTGCGATGCATCCTCGATTCGCACGCCCGATTCGCTGAGCGTAGCACTCGGCACGATCTCGATGCTTCGCTCGTTCCTGATGTCGGTCAAACCGGTGATCTTACCGATCTGCCGCAACGATGAAATATCGCGCTCGATGGGCATCCACGAGTCGTTCTCGTTGTTTAGATGAGGGATCCTCCTTCCGGCGTTAAAACCCCAGACCTGTCGCTTTCCCGCGGCGTACCTTAATGATTTGAACGGTAATTTGACCTCGACCGAATAACCATCATCGAGGAGCACGCCTTTCGATTCCATGACGACGTCAACGCTGAAGTCCGGGCCGCCCATTGCCCCATCGGTCATTATCGCATCGGCCTGAATCCCGAACGGATTAAAGAAAAAGACGTACGCGCGACGCTCATCATTGAAGGTATCCAGGGTGAATCGAACATTATCATCGGCGTCCACCTTGTCGCGGGTTGCGATCGTGGCACGCACCAGGCCCGGATCGTCAAACGCGCGAAAACTTATGTAAAAGAACTTCTCATCGTAACCGGCATACGCGATGGTTTTGCGGGACGGCGCGATGTTGTCACCGGGTTGGATCTGAACAAAATCGTCAAAAACAGCAGCGTTCTTCCAAACTTCGTCGTCGAGCTTTCCGTCAATGACAGGTGAAGATCCAAATTTCGGTATCGTGACAGCAAGGTTTCTGTTCTTCCTGATCCGAACGTCAGTCGGCGCAGCCGGCTGACCGCTGGCGAGTACGGTTAACAACAAAAGCAGACTTGACGATAAAACGGTCTTCACAGGGATCACTGCGCGACTCGCGCCTACGGGCCGGGCCGAAACAAGCCATTCTAACGCATCTTTGTTTAATAAGACGACGGGGAATATGTCGTTTACCTTGAATTCACGCGACTTGAGTCAGATAATTTCAACATTCGGACAAACCCTTACCAATTGTGACTGTCCGACGATGCTAAAATATGGCAAGATAGGCGTTTATGCGCATACTCGTCACCGGCGGCGCCGGATTCATCGGGTCTCACCTTTGCGAGCGGTTGTTGAATGGCGGCCACGACGTGCTTTGTCTCGACAACTTCTTCACCGGCCGAAAAGTGAATATCGAGCATTTGCTCGACGACCATCGCTTCGAGCTTATTCGCCACGACGTCACCGAGCCGATCCTGCTCGAGGTCGACCAGATCTATAATCTCGCGTGCCCGGCCTCGCCCGTCCATTACCAGTACAACCCGGTCAAGACCGTCAAGACCAATGTGATGGGCACGATCAACATGCTTGGCCTGGCAAAGCGGGTGAACGCCAGGCTGCTGCAGGCGTCGACCAGCGAGGTCTACGGCGATCCGCTGGTGCACCCGCAGCAAGAGAGCTATTGGGGCAACGTTAACCCGATCGGGCTGCGAGCATGCTATGACGAGGGCAAACGCGTTGCAGAGACCCTCGTTATGGATTATCACCGTCAGAACGGAGTTGATACGCGTATAGTGCGTATTTTCAACACTTACGGCGAGCGAATGCTTGAGAACGATGGCCGCGTGGTCTCAAACTTCGTTGTTCAGGCTCTTCGGGGCGAGCCGCTGACGATCTACGGCGACGGTTTGCAGACCCGTTCATTCTGTTATGTCAGCGATCTGGTCGAAGGGATCATTCGGTTGATGAACGCCGAGAGCGATGACATTCACCTTCCGGTCAACCTTGGTAATCCTGGCGAATTCACGATGAAGGAATTGGCCGAGGAGGTCGGGCGAGCGACCGGCCGCGAGATCAAACTGGAACATATGCCGCTTCCCCTAGATGATCCGAAGCAGCGCCAACCCGACATAAGCCGGGCAAAAAAGCTGTTAGAATGGGAGCCGACCGTGCCGCTGCCCGAGGGCTTGCGGAAAACCGTCGCATATTTTACTGAAGTCGTAGGAAAGTAGATGAAGGCACTGATCACAGGCGGAGCCGGGTTCGTTGGCAGTCATCTAGTGGACAAGCTCATCGGCGAAGGTCACGAAGTCACGACGATCGATGACCTCTCGACCGGACGCTACAGCAACGTCGCACATCTCGAAGATAACCAGAACTTTCGACTCATTATCGATACGGTCCTGAACGGGAAGCTGATGGAAGAGCTCATCCGCGAAACGGACCGCGTATATCACATGGCAAGCGCCGTTGGCGTCCGGCTGATCATGGAACAGCCGGTCAAGACGATCGAGACGATCTTTCACGGCACGGATGTTGTGCTGGGCCGATGTTCGAAATACCGCAAACGCGTCCTGATCCCGAGCACGAGTGAGGTCTACGGCAAAGGCATCTCGGTGCCCTTCAAGGAGGACGATGATCTGCTGACGGGAGCTACCGATAAGCACCGGTGGGCATACGCGTGTGCGAAAACGCTCGACGAATTCCTGGCCCTGGCACACTACAAGGAAACGCGCCTGCCGGTGGTCGTCGCTCGTCTCTTCAATACCGTCGGCCCTCGCCAGACAGGCCAATACGGCATGGTGGTGCCGCGTTTTGTCCAGGCCGCGCTAAGGAACGAACCGATCGAGGTACACGGGGACGGTACACAAACGCGTTGTTTTGGTCACGTAACCGATGTCGTCGGCGGTCTTACAAAAGCTCTCGAGGATCCGGCGTGTTTCGGCCAGGTGATCAATTTCGGGTCCGACGTCGAAGTTTCGATCAACGATCTTGCTGAGCGGTCGATCCGCTTGACGAACAGCCAGAGCGAGATCCGGCACGTACCGTACGCCGAAGTCTATGGTGAAGGGTTCGAGGATATGCGCCGGCGTGTGCCAAGCCTCGAAAAAGCCCGGCGGCTGGTCGGTTACGAGCCAACGCATACGCTCGATGACATCATCAATGATGTTGCAGGTGAATTCGGCGGCCCGATCTCACAATCACAGAATGCGTAAGTCCTTTGGTTCCATCCTTTCCGGTCTTGTTCTCGGCCTGTTACTGGTTCCCCTTATCGCCGCTCAGTCTGGCGGAGGCGTCAAGGGAAAGGTGAAAAACATGAACGGCGACGGGATCTCCGGTGCGACCATAACGGCGAGGCTCGAAGGCAAGGATGTCGCTACAACGCGTTCATCGGGCAATGGCAGCTTCTCGCTGGGCGGCCTGGCTCCGGGCATTTACAACTTCGTGTTCGATGCTAAAGGTTATGCGACAGGGGTCCGGTTCTCTGTCGAGATCAAAGACGGTAAGATCCGAGACCTCGGTGACCGGCTTATTCTGCTTGTGGACCGCGGTTCGCAGATCCTCGTACAAGGAAGCGTATTTTACAAGGACGGAACAAGTGCCGAAGGCGCAAAGGTGGATGTCGAGCGCATCGGCTCGGACGGCTCGGCGAGGAAGATAGGTACCTACTGGACCAACAGGGCGGGTGAATTCAGCTTTCGCCAACCAGACGGAGCACGGAAGTTCCGCATCACAGCCAGCCTCCAGGGCGTTGCAGCCACGAAGGAAATAGAGATCGAGGCAGCCAATGTATACCGCATGGCGATATCCCTCGATCTTGTTAGGCAATAAGACTACGAGTTCCGGCTTGACAAAAAAATGGCCCGGCTTTGCACGCCGGGCCTTTCCACTAAAGCATGTTCGTCGGCTAGAAGACCAGCCGGACCGACAACTGAACCTGTCTTGGATCACCAACGCCCTGACGAAGAAACCCGTCAAAATTGAATAGGCTCGGAGCCGTCAGGGAATTCTGGTTACCGGCACCGGAGAGTGAGTTGATACGGTTGTCAGTATTGAACGTATTGAACATCTCGATCTGCGGTATCAACTCGACGGTTTCGGTCAATTTGAAGACCTTCGCCAGCCGCCAGTCGAACGAAAAATACTCGTTGTCCTTGCGCAGCGTGTTCCGGTTTGTCGCGGTCCGCGTCGCCGGAGTTGCCGGCTGTGCCGTGCGGGCCTGAAAGCGCGGAGTGAACTGGAATCCGCCCGGAAGGTCGAAGAACGCGAACAAGTTGAACTTGTGTCGAATGTCGCGATCGGACAACGAATAGTCCAGACCCGGGTTATTGATGTCGAATGAGCGATCCGTGAACGGGTCGCGTTCGTTCGAATCGTCATCCTTGTCCCGCGACAGCACATAGTTGGCTTCCATTTGTACCCGTCGGCTAAAGCGCTTCCTGATGCCTGACGTGAACCCAGCGTACTGCGACCGGCCTATCGAGGTGGTCACGAACACTTCACCGAGATAATCTCCGAATATCGGGAATCCGGCGGCGTTGAGCTTCCGATTGATGTTGAGAAAGCGCGTTAGCTGACGGCCACGCGAGAACGTGAAGTCGAAATACATAGCCCAGTCGGCCGCGATCTCCTGCTCGTAGGCGAAGTTGACCGTATAGATACGCGGATTACGGTAATTACGGTCGAACACCCGGACGCCGGTAAAGCAGGGGAATGGGTTTGTGAAAGGGCCGGCTGCGGAGAAACCATTTATTGTCGAGCAAGATCCGGCGGCCGGCGTCACGAGGCTGGGCCATGCAGGACGCACGCTCGGATTGGCGAACTGGCCGCCGGCGATCGTTTGCTGCTGAACGCCATTGGTCGTTATCGATCCAACCTGCGAGAGCATGTTTTGACGGGCGTTATAGATCCCAAAGCTCCCGCGGACCACCGACCGCTGATTGCCGGCAACATCCCACGCGAAACCGACCCTCGGCTGAAACATCTTCTTGTCGCTCGGAAGGGTCCCGTCGGAAGGGAATCGCGCATCGTTCAGAAATCTGCCATAAGCGGTATCCGCGGGACTCACGACCGGTTCAGGAAAGATCTGGGCTTCCCAGCGCAGGCCGTAGTTGAATATGAAATTCGACGTAACCTGCCACTTGTCCTGGATGAAGAGGGCATAGTCCTGGTTGGTTATGTTCGAGGCACCTGCTGCGTCTGTCGCAGGGCCGGTCCGACCGGCGCCCTGGAGAAACAGCAGGAGTGGCGTCGACGACGTCTGGCCTGCGGGGCAGGTTTGGTTAAATGGTGCCCCGACCGTTACCCACGTTCCGCCCGAACATAGCATGGCATTCGGTCCGAATCCGTTGGTGGCCGCCGGCGATGCATAGCGAAGGAAGCCGTTTACGCTGTCAAAGATGTACCGACCCAGAAAGAACCCGCGAAACACCTGATCGTTGAGGCTGTGGATCCATTCGCCGCCGAACTTGACGGTATGCCGTCCTTTTATCACGGACACACTGTCCCGGACCTGCGTTCGCCAGAACAGCTCGTCGATGTTCGGGCCAAGGAAGAACGGGCTGCCGAACCGGAAGGTCGTACCGAAACCCATCGCCGTGTCAGCCGGCACGTTCGACGCAACGGCCGACCGAGGCCGGTCCTCGCGCGAATATGTAAAGTGTGCCTCGTTCACGGCCGTCGGAGAGATCGTGCTGTAAAGATTGAAGTTAAAAACATTGATCTTTGACGGGCCCTCCGTGCCGTTGGCCGAATTGCCATAAGTGGACACATCGAAGGTCTGGTTAGTGTTTTTGGAATAATCGAAGTTGTACGACGCGCTCAGTTTGTTTCGCGGGGTGATGTCCGAGTCGATCTTGCCGAGAAACGCGACATTGCGGATCGTATGCTCGAGCGGCGCTCCCTCGTTCTGGCTCCGGCTCGTCTGGAAGAAACCGAGCAACGCCCGGCGCTGACAGTCGGCGCTGGCGATGATCTGGGCTTCGTTGGCCTGGATCGTCGGATTCGTGATGCCGCAGGGCGTTCCGATCGCTTCACTCAGGTTAGCCCTCGTGAACTTCTCGCGAATCCCCTCTATCGCGAAGAAATAGAACGTTCGATCTTTCTTGAACGGCCCGCCGACCGTCCCGCCGAACTGGCTGCGGTTAAAGTCGTCGAGCGATTTGCCATCCGACGTGTTCGAGGTCAGGGCCTCGAGCCGCTGGTAATAAAAAGCGCTCCCATGCACGCTGTTCGTGCCCGACTTCGTGATCACGTTAATGATCCCGCCGGCCGTCCGCCCGTACTCGGCACCGGCGCCGGTTGGAATCACCTGAAACTCCTTGACCGCATCCAGAGCAATATCGATCGCGGCCCGCTGTCCACCGGCTTGCTCGCCGAAGAAGCCGTTGTTGTAGTCGCCGCCGTCGAGACTTACGTTGTTAAAGATGCCCCTTTGGCCGGCAAAGTTTATCTCGTCGCCATCAGGCCCCTGCGTGATACTCACGCCGGGCGTAAGGGTCAGGAGGTCTTCGAATTTGCGTCCGAGAATTGGAGTGTTGGCAATGGCCTTCTCGTTGATGGTCGTACTCGTTTCGGTCTTGGCAGTATCGACGGTCGGAGTGGTTGTGACGGTAACTTCGCCGGCAACGCCCGAGACCTTCATAGCAAGCTCGAGTGATATCGAACGGCCAACAGTAAGGTCCACATTCTCCTGATTGAGCTTTGCAAATCCCTGCTTTGTGACAGAAACGACATACCGCCCCGGTGGCATCGTCAGAAAGACGAAGCGTCCATCGGAGTCGGTCGTGAAGGTGCGGGTGAAGTTTGTGGCGACATTACGAGCCTCGACCGTCGCACCGGAAACCACGGCACCTTGTTCGTCGGTGACCGTTCCCTGGATCGTGCCCGATGTCATGTCCTGGGCCAGACCGGCGTAGGCACAGATCGCAATTAGTAGTAAGCTGACAATGTGAAATCCCGATCGTCGGGATCGGTTCTCTCTATCGATCATTTCACTTCTCCTTATTTTGTGCTTGTCGTGAGTCCGAACATGCGGCAAAGGCAAGCAGGGACGGCCCCAAACAGAAATCTACAACCCGACACACAACTGTGACTGCTCGTAGGTCCATCTCCAGCTCCGCAAACCTGAGACCCATGTTGTACAACGAAATGATGAAACGGCTCAAAGTATAATCTCTTTTCCGAAGGTTTCACAACTCGTGGCGTCTGGTTGGCGACCTTGCCTTCCGATGCTCGGTCGGGCCGTAGTATAGTTTTTTAGATGTTCGCAGAAGTCGATATCGAGCGGTGGTCCAGGAAGACGACCTACGAATTCTTCAGGGATTACCCCGATCCGTTCTTCAATTTTACGGCGAACGTTGATGTGACGGGGCTTTACGGGTTCTGCAGGGCGAACAACGTGTCCTTTTCGCTCGCAGCCTTGTTCTTCTCACTTAAGGCCGCCAACGACATCCGCGAGTTTCGGATCAGGCGGTTTGAAGGCCGCCTTGTCGAATTCGACCGTATCCATGCGACGCAAACGATCCTGAATGACGACCAGACATTCTCGTTTGCCTATTTCGAGTTCGTGGACGACCTATTCGAGTTCAACCGGGCCGGCAGGGCCGCGGTTGAGAAATACAAGGCCCTTAAGACGTTCGACGTCGAGACGGATCGCGCGGACCTGATCTATTACTCGGTGATACCGTGGGTGTCCTTCACGAGCTTCAAACATGCCAGTCGCCTGGATCGGCAGCAGACCATTCCGCGTATTGTCTTTGGCAAAGTTTTTGAGGATATTGGGCATCGAAAGCAAATGCCGCTCTCTGTTGAGGCAAACCATACGATCATGGATGGTTATCATGTGGGTATGTTCTTCAACGGCTATCAAGGGGCACTCGACTCGATAGATCTAGAAGCGGCGGCTAAACGATGAAAGCGTTCAAGATCAGAGATATTTCTGTCGATCCGCCGCTGATACTTTCACCGATGGCGGGCGTGACCGACTATACGTTTCGGCGGCTTATTAAGCGGCGAGGTGGGGTCGGCCTGGTCGTGTCTGAGTTCATCTCGGTCGAGGGGCTTACACGTAACAATCCTAAATCCAGGCGCCAGATGCGGTTTGACGAGGAAGAGCGGCCGTTCGCGGTGCAGATCTTTGGCGGCCGGCCTGAGCGAATGGCTATGGGCGCCGAGATGGCCGAGGAGGTTGGGGCGGACATCCTTGACGTCAATTGCGGCTGTCCCGCTCCAAAAGTGGTTAAGAATGGCGGGGGTTCGGGTCTGCTTCGCGAGCCGAAGCTGCTTGAGGAGATCCTTACCGAGATCAAGCGAGCGATCACGATACCACTCACGCTGAAGCTGCGGACCGGGTATACCGATTCGACGATCAATGTCGTCGACGTTGCGAAGATGGCCGAGCAGTGCGGTGTCGAGCACATCGCGGTGCATGGCCGCACCCGTGAACAGGGTTATAAGGGACTCGCGAATTGGGAATTGATCCGTCAGGTCAAGGCCGCGGTCGGCGTGCCGGTCTCGGGCAACGGCGACGTCACCTCGCTCGATTACGGCTTCGGCAAATGGCGCGAATCGGGTGTCGACGGAATCCTGATCGGCCGTGGGGCGATGCAGAATCCGTGGATCTTTCGTCAGTTCGACGATGTGCTCGCCGGGCGCGAGCCCTATCAGCCGGACCTCGTAGAGAAGAAGGCGGTTCTGCTCGAGTTCTTTGCGATGTGCCGCGAAGAGATGCCCGAGCTCGTAGCTCTCGGCAAGATGAAGCAGCTCGCGGGCCAGTTCACGAAAGGGCTCGTGGGCGGGGCGCAGTTTCGCCAGACACTTTATCACTCTCATAGCGCCGCCGAGATCCTGGATAACATTCAGGCTTACTTCGACACACTCGACCAACGTTCGACATTCGGCGATGGAGTTGTTGAGGCAGGGGAGGATCGCGACCTCGAGTTTTCGTCATGCGATGAGCCGGCCGCGTCGACGAGCGCGCACCGTCCCGAACTCGCCGGCGCGATCTAGCACCAAACACATGTCCATCCTGAACAAAACCGTCTTGTCGATCTCGTATATTGTTGCGCTGATGGCCCTTACGGTCGCCGCCCAGACGGGTGAAAATAACCGTCAGGTCGCGGCGGCGATCCGCTCGTCCTCGGCCTACGCCGAACTGATGCTTCGCCGAACCGAATTGGCGGCGGAGCTCGAAGCGCTGGCGTCCGATTATACGGAGGCGAACCCTCGTATGATCGACCTCCGCGCTGAGCTTGGCTCGATCGACCACTCGCTTGAGCGGATCTACGCCGTGAAACCCGCCGAAGCGGCGAAACTGACGCTCGCTCTCGGTAAGCTTATGGTAAAAAAGGCCGCTCTCGATAGCGACCTTTCGCGACAAATGCGGAGTTTTAATAAGGACCACCCGGAAACCAAACGGGCGAAAAAGCGGGTCGAGTTCTACGAAGCCGCGATCGACGGAATACTCAAGTGAGCCTCAGTACTCCCGCCAGATCTAATTGGACGTCTTTCCCTTTCTCTCGTCCGCGAACAGGATCGGCGACACTATCGGCCGATAAGACTCACTTACCTTGATATAGGCGTCGTCGCGAAGCTTCGCCATGAATTTTTTCTGCGCGGCCGGGAACCGTTCACTTAGGATCGCGAGCCGGACAGCCCGTTCATCGAAGGCGGCCTGATCACTCGCGGCCTCGCGGGCGTCGACCTTTAAGATCACTACCCCGACGGTGTCGAGCTCGATCAGTTCCGTGTAACTGCCGATCTTCACATCTTTCAGCGGAGCGGCAAACCGGTCCACCACATCTTTGACAGGGACCTTCTCCGCTTTTCCGACGCCCTGCGTCACCATCGGCTGATCCGCGTTCTCCTTCACGATCTTTGCGAAATCCGCGCCACCCTTTAGCTGGGCCAAGAGCTGTTTGGCCTTTTCACGGACGAGCGTCGGATCCTTGCCTTCATACTTCAAAAAGAGCTCGCTGAACGAGATGGTCTCCGGCTGCGTGAATTTGGACTTGTTCTTCTCGTAATAGTCTTTGAGTTCCTTGCCGTTCGGCTGCCAGTACTCCTTGTACTGAACCTCGCGCTGGATGACCAGGTCGCGGGTCGCCTGCTTGCGCCATGTCTCGAGCAATTCCTTTGGATCCATGCCCTGTTTTTCCATCTCGGCATGAAGCGCCTCGACCGTCTTGATGTTGTACTCCTTCATTATTTCAGACTGGCGCTGGTTGACCGTCGCTTCGATCTCGTTCTGCAGGCCGAGTTCCTTAGCCTTCTGAATAAGAAGCTCTTCGTTGATCATGTTCGCGATCAACTCGCCCTGCTTTTCGTCCACGATCTTTTGCGATGCCGCACGGTCCTTACCCTGCTGCACCTCAGCGTCCACGATATTCTTGATCTCGCGCTTTACTCGCGAGAGCGTGATCACGCCTTCATTGACGACGGCGACGACCTCGTCGACCACGCGGGTCTGGGTTTCCTGGGCGTAACCGCCTGAAACAAGCAGCAGGGAAAGAACGAACGGGAACAGGATCCTTTGGTATTTCTTCATTTGGAACTCCGGCTAAAACGCAAATAGAGATAGTATAATCGGCCGCATTTCGATGCAACTAGTGCTTTTGATGCAGGATTTCAAGGGTTTGTTTGTATCTCAAGCCCGGAATCTGCCGCCGTTTGAACATTTTTTAAACTTATCGGGTGTCCCGCGCACCTCGATTCCTTTCAATCGGATGAAACGCAAATGCCCCGCGTGCGGACTCCCTAATGTTCCCTCTGCCGAATTATGCTCGCGGTGTAAGGGCCGGCTGCCCCGTGGTTCGTTCCTCAGGTGTTTGCTGCTTCGTGGCTCGGTCTGCACGGGCGTTTCGCTGCTGCTTATTCTATCCTTCTATATTTCTCTCTTAGCTTCGTCCACGGCCCTGACTATCGAACAGAAGCATACGGTTAGAAAGGCTATCACCGTGCTGAAGGCCAAAGGCTTTAACGACGACGCGTTTTTACTCGAGAGCGTGACAGCCTTTCGCGGCGACGATAATTGGCTGAACGACTCCGTCGCCAAGGAGAACGCCTACGCCGCGACGAACTTTCCATTCGCGATAATGACCCTATACTCGGACTTTTTCACCTACCCGACCGACGACATCGAGCGGGCGGCGATACTTCTTCATGAGGCGCGGCATCTGCGCGGAGAAGATGAGCACGCGGCATACCTTTATGTCTGGACGAATCGCAACCGGCTTGGTTGGACCCACGTAGCCTATTCGAACTCGCTCGTATGGACGAACATTCGCCATCAGACCCGCGAGCATGTGCCAGAACTTTTCAACTGTACGACCAGCGACTACGGCGATTGCACCGAGTGAGGACCCGCGAGACTTCGGATCGACTCGAGTGAGTCCTGCGCCAACTGCATAGCGTCTTGCGATCGGAGCTGGATCCGCAGGATGCCGGAGGGCGAGAACGTCGCGCCATCTTCACGGGCCAGGAACGCCGTTAGCCTGGAAGGGTCGACGCGGGCGTTCTTGTCCAGTTTGATCGCCACCGATGTTCCGACCTTGTCGATCGAGATGATGCCGATCGTTTCAGCCAGGCGGCGCAGGCGGCGATTCTGGATAAGATCTTCAACGGCCCGCGGCAACCGGCCGTATCGATCTTCGACCTCGGCGCGGATCGTGATCAAGGCTTCCTCGCTTTCGGCCGAAGAGATGCGCTTGTACGTCCGAAGCCGCTGGCTCGTATCGGCGATGTAGTCCTTCGGGATCGACACATCGACGCCGAGGTTTATCGAGACCGAGATCTCGTCCGCTATCTCGTCGCCACGCAGCTCGGCGATCGTTCGCTCGAGCATC